>NZ_CEYAEZ010000035.1:0-23796 GCF_982781345.1 Desulfovulcanus sp. | reverse complement strand
CAGAGCATCGGGATGAATGGGCTAAATATTTTGCGATATTGACCATAACTATCGATAATAAAAAAATATTTGTTTACCTAGAATATCCCATTATGCTCTGTCCGCAAGCAAGTTTTAGTTGGGTCCAAGTCTTTGTACCAGCATGAAAGAAACCAAAACTGGAATAAACCATGAAAATTAAGTTTATAAAAAGGTTTGGCTACAAGCTCTATAGTTCTAGAAGTTCGGTAACTAAATATAGTTGAATAGTTAATTAGTTGAATAAATTGTACCTGTAATCTAATAAACCATTAAACCAATAAAGCTTGTGATGAAGAAAAGAAAAGTTACTCAGGCTATTGCCTTTGGATTCTTGCGTAGCTCAGCTATGATTAATGGTCTGGCCTTGGCTATTATCGTTTATTTTTTATTACAAAACGGTCTTACGGCCATAAGTTGGGAGTTTATCAGTCAACCTCCCAGGAATATGATGACCGAAGGGGGCATTTTGCCCTGCATTATCGGAACCATTATATTGAGTTTTGGCTCAATTCTAGTGGCTTTGCCTTTGGGCGTGGCCTCGGCCATTTATCTCAATGAATATGCCCGTCCGGGCAAATTGTTGCGGATTATACGTCTAGGTATAAATAATCTGGCCGGAATTCCTTCTATAGTTTTTGGTCTTTTTGGGCTTGCTTTTTTTGCCACTAAATTGGGTTTTGGCATCAGTATTTTGTCCGGTATTTTGACTTTAGGATTTTTAATCCTGCCGGTTATGATCGGGACAACAGAAGAGGCTTTAAAGTCTGTCCCTCAGACTTATCGCGAGGCTTCTTTGGGGCTTGGGGCCACAAAATGGCAGACTATTTTAAAGGTGGTTTTGCCGGCTGCCACGCCAGGGATTTTAACTGGGTCTATTTTGAGTCTAAGCAGGGCCGCAGGCGAGACAGCTGCTATTATGTACACAGCAGCCGTGTTCTTTTCGCCTCGCTTACCAAGCTCAATTTTTGACGATGTTATGGCCCTGCCTTATCATATTTATGTTTTGGCTACGGCCGGAACAGAAATAGAAAAGACCAGACCTTTGCAATATGGGACGGCCCTGGTGCTTATTGCTCTGGTTTTTGCCATGAATTTTATAGCTATTTATTATCGTGCGAAGATGCAAAAGAAACAATAGAGAAAAGGCTACAGATTTCTAAGGAGAAATAACATAGAAGCGTAGAGTTTGTATATTATGCCTAGAATTTTGATCGTTGAAGACGAACCGGATATTCTTGCCCTTTTGAGCCTAAATTTAAAGCGAGCTGGATTCGAGACCATTGAGGCGGACAATGGTCTTGATGCCCTTAAACTGGCTCAGGATAAAGTTCCTGACCTGATAATTTTGGACCTCATGCTTCCAAAAATGGATGGGCTGGAGGTTTGCCGACAGGTAAAGGCTTTAGACAGGACCAGACATATTCCTGTTTTAATGCTTACAGCCAGAGGTGAAGAAGTCGATCGTATTGTAGGATTTGAACTAGGTGCAGACGATTACGTGATCAAACCTTTTAGCGTTCGGGAATTAATTCTGCGTATAAAAGCCATCTTACGTCGAAAAATGGGTGAGCAGACAGAGAAAAAGTCCATATGGAAGGTCAAGGGTCTGGAGTTTGATCGAGATAAAATGCAGTTCAAGGTGGATGGGGAGTTAGTCAAGCTGACCTCAACAGAGTTTAAACTTTTGAGCGAATTAATTGATGCACAGGGGAAAATATTATCCAGAGAGCAGCTTTTGGACAGAGTGTGGGGGTATGATTTTGCAGGTTATGCCCGGACAGTGGACACTCATATTCGTAGATTAAGGATGAAGATGGGGCCTTATTCTGATGTGATCGAAACAGTGCGCGGCATGGGGTACAAAATAAAAAGTGGATAGCTGTTTTTACGTGTTAATAGGTGGATGGGTTGATGGGGTAGTGTCAACTATTGAACTATTAAACCGGTTAGCTATTACTACCTACTTCGTGTCCCCTGGCAACTGAAAAGTGAAGATCATGAATAGTTTATCCTTAAAGTTGAAAATTATTTTATTGTTTTGGGCAGTTTTAACACTTGCCTTAATTTTACCAAGTTCATACTTTATAAATATCTTAAAACAAGAAGTTAGAAGAGATGTAATTTTTAATGTCCAAAAGGAAACAGATCTTGTCCAGTGGATACTTTTAAATCAAGGGGTTAGAAAAGAAAATCCGGAACTGGATAAATTAATTAAAGAGATTGGCCGGAGGATAAAAGATAGAATTACCTATATTACTGAGGATGGAGTGGTTATCGCCGACTCTCAAGTTTCTGAGAAGAGATTAAAAAAACTAGACAATCATGCTACCAGGTCAGAGATCATTCAGGCCCGGTCCGAAGGTGAGGGGGTAAGTATCCGGTTTAGCCCTACCCTAAAGAAAGAGCTGGTTTATTATGCTCGGCGCATGGACGACGATGGGTTGCCTGAAGGTTATTTGCGCATTTCCAGGCCGTATTCGGCCATTGCTGCGGTTTTGTCCAGGATAAAGACTAATATCTGGAGCGTTACTATATTTTCCCTTTTTGTTTCGGGAATCCTGGTCTATTTTTTGATCTATAATTTGACCAGAAGATTTGATGCTATGGTTAAAGTTACTCAGGCCATAGGCCAGGGCGATTTGGCCAAAAGACTTTATTCATCTCCTGGCAAAGAATTTGAGCCCCTTGTCCAGGCCATTAATGAAATGGCAGAAAATATAGAGAAAAATGTCGAGACTATATCCAGGCAGAAAGTGGAGTTGGAGGCAATTTTAAATGGCATGGATGCAGGAATCGTTGCTTTGGATAAACAAGGACGAGTACTCAAGTTTAATCGGGCTTTTGAACAAATATTTTCCTATACCCCGAGTTATTTGGGGAAAAAGCTTTTGGAAATAAGTATTAATCCCAAGCTCCAAGAAGCTTGTAACAAAGCTTTAAAAAGCAATATGGATATTAAAAATTTGGAGTTAAGTGTTGGTTCTAATTATTACAGTGTAAATATTGTCGTTACAAAAAAATCAAAAGATTTAGGGGCAATTGTAGTCTTTCATGATATATCAAAATTGAAAAAAGTAGAGAATATGCGCAAAGATTTTGTGGCCAACGCCTCGCATGAATTAAGGACTCCTTTAACTTCGATCAAAGGCTACACTGAAACTTTACTCGAGAACGAAGAGCTTTTAAAAGAAAAGGGTAGTGAACTTTTAAAGGTAATTTTGAAAAATACTGAGCAGATGATTTTTCTGCTCGAAGATATACTCAAACTGTCCCGAATAGAGTCGGGTAAGACAAAATTCAGAATAGAAGAAGTAGATGTTGGTAAGATTGCTCAAAAGGCCTGGGAGAATAGCCAACACTTGGTCGGCGATAAAAAGATTATATTTCGAGGTTTGGTCAAATCTGGATGTCCGTATGTCTTGGCGGATGAAGAAGCCTTGCTTCTCGTCTTTCAAAATTTAATTCAGAATAGTATCAAATTTGTGCCAAAAGAAAATGGTGAAATTAAAATAGTTTGTAAGGATAAGAATAATGATAAGGTCTGGATAGGAGTGGAAGATAATGGTCCTGGTATCCCCCAAGAAGACCAGGGCAGAGTTTTTGAGCGGTTTTATCAGGTGAAGAAGTATCGGGATAGAGGAGTAAAGGGAACAGGTCTAGGTTTGTCCATTTGTCGAAATATTATCCGCAATCTAAATGGGCAGATCTGGGTGCAAAGTCCTGTTCCGAATAAGGAAAACGGGTGCATAATTTGGTTTTCATTGCCAAAAGCGAATTAAATATTATGAGGGAGTTAATGGGTAAGAAATTAAAAATACGGGTTAGAGACTTGGATTTTTACTATGGGAATTTTCAGGCTCTGCATAAAATATCTATGGACATCTTTGCACAAGAGGTCACAGCTTTGATCGGACCTTCCGGATGTGGCAAAAGCACTTTTTTGCGCTGCATTAACCGGATGAACGATTTAATCCCCGGGACAAAGGTGGAAGGTGAGTTAACCCTTGAAGGCGAGGATATTTATGCGCCAAAAATAGATGTAGTCGAAATTAGACGTAGGGTAGGGATGGTATTCCAAAAGCCCAATCCTTTTCCTAAATCTATTTTCGAGAACGTGGCCTATGGGTTACGAGTTAACGGTATTAAAGATAAGGAGTTTATTGCCCACAAAGTTGAAGAAAGTTTAAAAATGGCTGCCTTGTGGGATGAAGTAAAGGACAGACTGCACAGCTCTGCCCTTGGACTTTCTGGCGGACAGCAGCAGAGATTGTGTATTGCCAGGGCTCTGGCTGTCGAACCAGAGGTTTTGCTTATGGATGAGCCTGCTTCAGCGCTTGATCCTATTGCCACCCAGAAAATCGAGGAACTTATTTTTGAGCTGAAGAAAAAATTTACCATCATCATTGTCACCCATAATATGCAGCAGGCAGCGCGTGTCTCTGAGGTAACGGCCTTTTTTTACATGGGTAAACTTATTGAAATTGATGCTACAGACAGAATTTTTACAAGGCCCAAGGAGAAACAAACTGAAGAATACATAACCGGTAGGTTTGGTTAGGAGAAAATATGAGAAAACAATTGCATCAAGAATTGGATAATTTAAAAACTAGTGTCCTGAATATGGTTGCTCAAGTTGAGCAAACCCTAAAAAAAACTATTGATGCCTTTGCAACATTGGACGCCGACTTGGCCCAGGAAGTTATTGAAGGTGATCAGGTAATCAATGAAATGGAAGTAAAGATAGACGAGTTGTGTCTAAAGCTTCTAGCCTTGGAAGGACCTGTGGCTAGTGATTTAAGGTTTATTCTTGGATGTATGCGTATTTGTGTGGATTTGGAAAGGATTGGTGATGAATCTGTTAATGTTGCCGAAGCAACGATTATGCTTAGTTTTAAGCCCAGGCTTCCTTTTTATGATCAGCTTCAAATCATGGGACAGAAGGCTAGTAATATGCTAAACCAGGCCGTAATATCTTTTTTTGCTCCTGACCCTGATAAAGCTTTGCAGGTGTGCAGGATGGATTTTGAAGTTGATGAATTAAATTCCAAGATAATTAAAGAAATTGTGCAGTACATGTCTAAAGAAAGCCCAGCCATTGTGCGTTCTGTTCATGCCATAAATATTGCGCGTCGATTTGAGCGTATAGCTGACCTCTCCACAAATATTGCAGAGAGTGCGGTGTTTATTACTCGCGGAATTAATATTAAACATTATTGTCAATTTGATAACCGCATTTAGTCATTCAGAAAAGACACAGAGGATGAACTGCAAAAGGTTAAAGCTTTTGCATCGGGAAAAGGCATGCGGTTGCGTTAGGTAAAATTTTGCCCGAGAAGAGAGATAATGCTAAGTGTTCCGGAATAAGGAGAGGGGAGATATACAATCAAAGTGAATCTTATTTAAATTTAAAGGCCCTGGGAGACAGGGCCTTTTTAATTAACTAAGCAAGGCTGCGGCAAAATCCTGGCCGCTAAATGGTCTTAAATCTTCCATTTTTTCGCCCAAGCCAATAAAGGTGATAGGGATGTTGTGTTCGAGGGCGATGGCCACTACAACGCCCCCTTTGGCAGTGCCATCCAATTTGGTCAGAACTATTTCGTCAATTGGTACAGCTTCGGAAAATAACTGGGTCTGAGAAAGGGCATTCTGGCCTGTGGTCGCATCAAGAACCAGGATGGTTCTATGTGGTGCGCCCGGACATTTTTTGTTCAGGACTCTTTTTATTTTTTTTAGCTCCTCCATGAGATTGACTTTGGTATGGAGTCTACCGGCTGTATCCACAAACACAATATCATAACCCTGATCCATGGCCTTGTCTAAGGCTTCATAGGCCACGGCAGCCGGGTCAGCTCCATGTTCTTTAGCATAAAAGCCAGCTCCTACTCTGCCTGCCCAGATTTTGAGTTGCTCAATGGCGGCAGCGCGGAAGGTATCACCAGCCACCATCATTACTTTTTTGCCTTGCATCTGAGCTCTGTGTGCCAGTTTGGCAATGGTTGTGGTTTTGCCCACGCCATTTACGCCGATCATCAGGACAACTTCAGGCGGTTTGGATACCTGTACTTTTTTGGGTTCCGGAAAGAGGGATGCCAGTTCTTGCTTGAGCAAGTCTTTAAAGGCTTCTCCATCTTCAATTTTTTCTTTACGAACTTTTGGCCTGAGGCGTTCCAGAAGTTTTTGAGTGGCTGTAAAACCAACGTCTGCCATAATCAAAATTTCTTCCAACTCTTCCCAGAACTCATCATCAAATTTGCTGGTGATACTTAAAAGTTGATCAATACGTTTGGATAATTGTTCTTTGGTCTTGGACAGTCCTTCTGAAAGTTTTAAAAATAGTCTGTTTCGTTCATCTTCTTCATCTTCCAAATCCAGGGCCAGGGCCAATCTGTACTGCAACTCAGAACGAAACTCAGAAATCAATTCATAATCCATTTCGTCCAGCCAGTGGGCGAAATTGGCTATGAACTTTTCTGCTTCTTCCCTGGGTACCTCCAAGTTTTCAAAGAGAAAATGAAGCCTGGCCCAGAGATCGTCTCCTTTCTTTTCTACGCCACGAAGTAGGTGGTCCAGCCAGATACTGAGTTTTGGTTCGGCATTTTCCAGGGCCTTACGTACATTTTTTTGCCAGTCAATATCAGTAATGACTTGTTTTTCTTCAACTTGCACCGGCTCCTGTTCAGTAACAACTTTTTCCTCTTCAATCTTAGGTGCAGATATTTTTTCTTCTTCAACGGACGGTTCGGTCTTTTTAGGAGTTGGCTCCTCTTTTCTTTTCCACAATTTTTTTATTTTACTAAAAAAACCCATTTTTGGACTCCTTTATTTAATTTCTGAGCTATGAGCTTAATGGATAAGCCTGTTGTTTCGAGTAGCAGCATAAATCGTTTATAAAACTTTGCGAGTCTTTTGTCATGTTTCTATGTCTTCAAAATTTTTGTTTTTGCCCACAGCTCTCAACTCTTAACTTCTTTAGAGTCTGTGGCCAAACCTTACTTAAAAGGATAATTTTTCATAATTTTTTTTCAATCCAGATTTCTAACCTGGTAGTCAAAATGGGGTTTGGCCACAGACTCTTTAAGGCTGTAAATCCAGCAGATACTTATCCCATATTATTTTTCCTCTGGTCTTTTTATATTTGCGGAGCAAAACATATAGGGCACCTGTGCCGCCATGTTTGGGCAAAGCAGTACAAAAGGCCAGGACTACTCTTTTTAGCGGTTCTCTGGTCAGCCAGTGTTGAACTTCCTTTTTTAATACCCCCATCCCTAAAGGAGAATTTTTCCCTCGACCGGGAATCAGTAAAACACATCTTTTATTGTGCACATATTGTTCGCGTATAAAGTATAGTAGGGCTAACTTTGCCTGATCAGTATTCATGCCGTGCAAATCCAGGTGAGCCTGGATGCTGAATTGACCATTTTTAAGTTTGCGAAATATCCTGGGGTCAAGTCCATGCACGTAACCATGAACGTATTCATCGCTAAACTCTATATCAAATTCGATTTCGCCACGTAAAAATTTTTCCAGGGCATCTTGATCTGAGCTGTCTTTGTTTGGACGAGACTGCAGAAAATTTTTATGCCCAGGAACTTGGCGTCCCTTTTTTTTTAAGGGCTTAACCCCGGCCATGGCACTTAAAAAGAGGGCCTTTTCATCCTCGTCCTGGTCAACAGTTTCTTCCTTAATAGGAACAGGCTTTGGTTGTCTGTCCGGGATTTTTATTTTTTTCAGCTTATCAAAAGGCTTGTACATAGTAATGTATAGGAATCAACAAATATAATAAACTTTTCGTCTCGCGTTTTTAACTAAACTATGACTAACCGTCTGATGATTTTTACCACTTCATCTGGTTCGTCTACAATATAAAAAAGATCCAGGTCTTTTTCATTAATGTAATTATTTTTGAGTAATTGCTCCTTGAACCACTCAACCAATCCAGCCCAAAATTCTTTGCCAACCATGATAATAGGGAAGGGCTTTATCCTTTTGGTCTGGGTCAGGACCAGAGCTTCGCTGAGTTCATCCAGGGTTCCAAATCCTCCGGGCATAACCACATAGGCCATAGCGTACTTTATGAACATGACTTTTCGTACAAAAAAGTAGCGAAAGTCACATTTCAGGTTGAGATAGTCATTTGGTTTTTGTTCAAAGGGCAGGTGAATGTGCAGTCCTACAGATCGCCCGCCACCGTCAACCGCTCCCTTGTTCCCGGCTTCCATAAGGCCTGGCCCGCCACCTGTGATCACGGCGTATCCGGCCTGAGCTAATTTTTGGGCGATATCATAAGTAAGTTGGTATATTTTGTCTTCGGGATGAGCACGGGCAGAACCGAAAATGGATACAGCCGGTCCCAAGTCGTGTAAATCTTCAAAACCATCCACAAATTCGGCCATAATTTTAAACAGGCGCCACGGATCTTTGTAGGATAATTCGTCGATAACAAATTGTTTGCTTAAGGGCATTTTATTCTCCTTAATTTTTTATTGAATGATAGACTTCATTTAGTTTGTTGAGTTGATAGCATTTGGATATGTAAGCTGACTGGAACTAAAAAAATAAGTTGTATGTCATTTAAGCTTTTTTTGGACAAAGGAGAGCATTTTTTGGGCCTGTTCAAATTGAGGATTTAAATCCAGGGCCTTTTTGGCCATCTGAATCGCCTTTTCCCAGTCTTTCTTTTCAAGATAGAGACGGCCTATATTAAAATAAAGATATTCGTCTTTTGGATTAAGTTTGAGGGCTTGGAGGTAGGCCTTCTCCGCTTCAGCAAAGCGTCCCAGTTTGCGCAGAGCCATGGCCAATCGATTGAAGATGTGCACTGATTGAGGATTATCTTTATACGCCAACTTCAGGTATTCGATGGCCTTTTTGTACTCCTCAGCATCGATTAAGCTGTCACTGATATCGATTTTGAGTTTAAAATCTTTATCAAATTCTTTGATCAGTTGTTGAAAAATCCGATCAGCTTGGTCTATTTCCTTTTCTTCAAGGAGTTTCTTGGCCTTTTTTAGAGATTCCTGTTTCTTCCTTTCCAGCTCAGCCAATTGTTTTTGGGCCTCGTTGGCCAAATCCTCCTGGAGCACGTCGATTATTTCTTTGAGTTGCGATAGTAGTTTTTTTTCATTGCCAGGCTTGTATTCCAGTAGAATGGGATATACTTCTCTTAACTGTTGGTTGTTGTTTAAAATATAGACATTTTTTTCTATGAGTTCAGCCAGTTCTTTCTTTTCTCTGGCCATCAGTTTGCAGCGCAGAATTCCAAGCAGCCCTTCATACATAGCCATAACAGCAGCCTGGATTTTTTTTTGTTTTAACAACGTACCAACACTGTTTAGCTGATTTCTGCTTTTGGTTAATTCAACTGACATTTTTCCTCTGTTTACTGAAAATTTATGCAGATTTAATTTCTATAAACTCGACTTTCGGGACTGACGAGTAACAACCAGGCTATTTTATTGACATAACTAAGTGAAAAAAAGAACCCGAGAGGAAAAGTGAACAAACTAAAAAAAGCATTCTCATCCCCGAAAGCAGGCTGGTTAACTTATTAATTCTCGAAATCTTGTAAAAAAATAGCGGCTATCATGTGGACCTGGAGCAGCTTCAGGGTGATATTGCACTGCTATAATAGGTCTTTTTTTATGCCTAAAACCTTCCAGTGTTCGATCGTTTAGATTTATATGAGTCTGTTCCAGAAAATCAAGGTGATCAACCTGAATGCAGAATCCATGGTTTTGAGAAGAGATTTCAATATGTTTGGTTGAAAGTTCCTGCACCGGATGATTCAAGCCATGATGGCCAAACTTCAATTTAAAACTTTTTCCACCCAGGGCCAGTCCTAAAAGCTGATGCCCAAGACAGATTCCAGCCATTGGGTAGTGTTCGCTTAAAAGGGAAATAGTGTGTATGGTGTCTTCTAAAGCAGCAGGGTCGCCTGGTCCATTGGATAGAAAAATAGCATCCGGAGATAATTTGTGCACCTGATCATAGGTAAAGTGAGCCGGAACGACTAATAAATCCATGCCCTCTTCTTGTAGGAGTCTTAAAATATTCCATTTGATGCCAAAATCAAAGACCACTACTTTGGGTCCCGGTCCTGGCCACGCATACTGGCCATTTTCAAGGCTTACTTTTTGAGGGCCACTATCTGTCCAAATATAGGGTTGTTTGCATGTAGCCTCATAGGCCAGGTTGGCACCTTCCATGCTTGGAAGTTCCTTGGCCTGTTCAGCCAGTTTTTTCGGATCAAGTTCTTCAGTAGAAATAATGCCGCGCATGGCCCCAAAAATACGCAGATGTCTGGTCAGGGCTCGTGTATCTATGCCTTCTATGCCCATGACATTGTGTCTTTTTAAATAAGCCGGCAGGCTCTCCTGGGCCCGCCAGTTGGATGGAATATGACAACATTCTTTGACAATAAAAGCAGCTACCTGGACTCGATCCGATTCCACATCTTCCAAGTTTACTCCATAATTACCGATCAGGGGATAGGTCATACACACCATCTGGCCCAGGTAAGAAGGGTCTGTTAATACTTCCTGATATCCGGTCATGCCGGTATTAAAAATTACTTCTCCTTGGGCTTTACCATGTCCGGTAAAGGACTTGCCTTCAAACCAGGTGCCATCTTCGAGGGCTAAAATTGCCTGCATTGCGTTTCTCCTTTTTTCGTGAACAGTAAACCGTGAACAGTGGGCAGTGAAAAGGGGAACAGTGCAGAAGTGTTTCCCTTACCCCTTCTACCCCCTTACCCCTCACTTAAAAGCTGACAAACTCTTGGGATATCTTCTGGTCTATCTACACCATGACACTCAAAATTAGTCTGTACGACTAAAATGGGAATATCTGCTTCTAATAATCTTAATTGTTCCAGCTTCTCCCACTTCTCGAGGCGACTTTCGCCTAAAGTTTTGAATTTGGCAAGTATATTCATGCGCATGGCGTATAGGCCAATATGGCCCAAGTATTTTGGTTGATTATCTCGGCCAAAGGGAATGGGTGAGCGGGAAAAATACAGGGCTCGGCCGCTACTTGAGCAGACAACTTTAACTATATTCGGATCTTTTGCCTGTTCGAAAGAGATTTGTCTGGCTAAAGTGGTTACTTGAACTTCGGAACTTGTAGTAAAAGGCATTAAAAATTCTGTGAGCATCTCTGGGTTTAGAGCTGGTTCATCACCCTGAACATTAACTATTACACTGTCATCCGGTAACTTTAGCTTTTGTGCTGCCTCTAGGACCCGGTCCGTGCCACTTTTATGTTCTTCACTGGTCATAAGCACTGGTACGCCTAAATCAGAAGCAGCCTTAAAAATACGATTGTCGTCCGTGGCCAGGTAGACTTCCTTGAGCATAGGACACTTTTTGGCGCGAACATAAACATGCCAAAACATTGGTTTGCCCAGTATATTGGCCAGGGGTTTGCCTGGAAAGCGGCTGGATTTATATCTGGCTGGAATGATTGCGTAAAAATTTATTGATTTGGTTGCAGACAAGGTCTGTTCCCCCTTTTTTATCCTGAATATACTCTAGAAATCTGGCATGAACTTCATCCCTGGAAATAGATTTAGTCTTGGTTAGCTCAGTATATAATTCCTGGACATCATTAACTTGAATGACCAGTTCCTGCTGGATAATTTCTTGACCTACCCATTTAAAATTATCCCAAAATGGTCCTATGCAGGGAATAACGCCCTGGGAGATGGGCTCAAGAAAATTTTGTCCTCCGCAGGGTACAAGGCTTCCGCCCACATAAACTGATCTGGCCAGGGCATAAGCCGGAATAAGTTCGCCAAATGTATCCCAGACAATCACAAGGGAATTAGAGATTTGTTCTTTTAGCCTGGAGCGTAAGACCCAGTTGATTCCCTCTTTGCTTAAAAATTCTTTCCAGGCATCCAGCCTGTGCATGTGTCTGGGGAAAAGGCCGATAATGGTCCGTGGATGGCTGGACATAATTTTTTTGATCAGCCATTTGATCTTGTCTTCTTCCTGTTCGCGTACGGAGCCTAAAACAATCAAGGGTGATTTGGGCTTAAAATATTTGGCCAAGGGATTTTGCACGTAATTTAATGGTGGGGCCACAGAGATCTGGTCAAATTTAATATTAGGCATTGTTTTTGTTTTGGCCTTTGAGAAAATATCTGCAAATCTTCTGGCATCACTTTCAGAGATGGCTAAAATTTTCCTTGGGCCGATGGCGCGTAACAAACCTCTTATTTTTAAATACCTGCTATAGCTTTTAGTACTCATGCGTGCGTTGGCTAAAATAACCGGAATGGACTTTATTTTACAGATTGATAAAAAAGAGGGCCATATCTCTGTTTCCAAAATAAGGACTAGTCTGGGGGAGATTTTAGCCAGTGACCTGTACATTATGCACAACGGATCAAAGGGGAAATAGGCCAGATGGATATGAGGATTGTTTATTTTCTTTTTTAACACCTCAAACCCTTGACTGGTACAGGTGGTAATCAGGATCTTGGTTGAGTGGTTGAGTGATTGAGTAGTTGAGTTGGCTGGATTGGTTAAATGGTTGATGATTGTTATTGCCAGTTGCGCTTCTCCCACTGAGGCTGCCTGAATCCATAAGTCAAAAGGCCCTTTTGGCAGGCAGAACCCCCAGCGTTGTTTCAGCCCCTGACGCAGGCGGGAGGAGAAAAAGGTAAAAGGCAGGAAAAGATACCATGCCAGGGTGTAAATTAACAATATAAGCCAGTGGTAAAATTTGATCATTTTATATTTAAGGTATTAGATTAAAGGTTTAGGGTCTAATGTCTATTGCGTGTACTCTCCTGAACTTTCTAACTTCTCAACTTCCTCTTCCTGAGCGCCAGAGAAATAAGTTTATCTATAAGTTCCTCAAAACTTAGTCCAAAAGCCTTGGCCGCCTTGGGTAAAAGGCTGGTTTTGGTCATGCCCGGCAGGGTATTTACTTCAAGGATATAAATATTTTCTTCTTTATCTACAATGAAATCAGTCCGGCTATAGTCTTTTAGACCTAAAATCCGGTGAGCTTTTAAGGCCATATCCATAAGTTTTTGGGCCAGAGTTTTAGATATGGGAGCGGGGCAGATTTCTTCTGCGCCATCCGGATCGTATTTACTTTGGTAATCAAAAAAAGTTCCTTTTTGCGGTCTGATAAGTACTGGTGGCAAAGCCTGGTTATCAAGTACACCGCAGGTCAGTTCCTGGCCGGGGATAAATTGTTCAAGGAGAAATTCCTGGTTATTTAGCGAATGGGCCAACTTTTTGAGCTCGTCAGAAGAATGAACAATTTTTATGCCCAGGCTTGAGCCTCCTGTGTTTGGTTTTAAAACCAGGGGAAAAGTCAAATTTTGAGGGATAAAATCTGTTCTCCCAGTGTAGATAAACCAGTCGGGTGTTGGTAAGCCGTGGTTCACGAAAATCTGCTTACTAATAGCTTTGTTCAGGGCCAGAAAAGAGGCTTTGGGACCTGAACCCTGGTAGGGGAGGCCAATGTCTTCGAGTAGGGCCTGAATGGTTCCGTCTTCACCTGGTGAGCCATGTAAATTGATAAAGGCTACATCGCTTTGTCTGGCTTTTTGAATTAAAAGATCAAGTTGCGGACTTAAGTCAAAAAAAATTGTTTCGTGGCCTAGACTTTGAAGGGCTTTTTGGATCTCTTTAGCCCCATTTAGTGAAACCTCTCGTTCGCTAGACCAACCGCCGGCTATCAAAAGGACACGCATTTAAATCTACCCCAAGAATTTTGCTAAAGTTTGAAGCTATGGCCAGGACCTGGTCCTTGGATTTTTGAATCAGGTTCCGCTTTTTTATATTTGTCCCGTAGCGTTGAAATAGATCCTCAAACCTTTCTTCTATGGAAACAACCTTGGTATGTTTGACCCGCTTGTCACTATAAATTATGACAAGAGGGAGAAAAAATTGTTTAATATTTTTAATATTAATTTCGCCCGGCCAGAATACATGGTGCATCACTCCCTGGGCAATTGCCGGGTTGCCTGTATGTTCCATTACAAGGCTGGCCCCTAATTGGCTATGTGCTCCGCCATGTTTGATACAGTAGGCCTTGCCCAGGTCATGAAGCAGGCCCGCGGCATAGACCGCATCGACATTGATGTCCCAACCCTTTTCAAGGGCTAATTGGGCTATACATTTGGCTATCTCTCCCACCAGGTCACAATGTTTACGAATGTGTTCAGGCATGTTAAATTTGGCCCATAGACTTACACACTCATTTTTATCTGGCACAGGCCAGGAAGGGTTATAAGGGAAAGGAACAGGGTTCATAATCTTGTGTTTTGGGTTTTGAGTTCTAATTAAGAAAGCACGTCTCGCCCTAAGCCTCTCATTGACACCAGAAGAATAGCTATTTATCAACAGTTAGGAAAAAAATCAAAAGAAAAGGCGAAAGGTACAAGGCTTGAACTGGCTCCTGGCCTTTTGCCCGACAATTTTAAGGAGGGCTTTATGTGTTTAGCCGTTCCCATGGAAATTAAGTCCATAAAGGACAACATTGCCGAGGTCGAGGTCGGTGGGGTAAAAAATCAGGTTCGATTGGATATTATAGACGAGCCACCACAGGTAGGGGATTTTGTCATTGTGCATGCTGGATTTGCTTTGCGCCGGCTGGATCGGGAAGAAGGGCTCGAGACTCTTAAACTTTTTCAAGAGGGGTTGAACCTTGAACTTACTTGACGGCTTAAAAGATCCTAAATTGTGTCGCAATGTCTTGCGCCAGATCGAAGCTGAGGTTGGTGATCAGTTTCGCTTTATGGAGGTTTGCGGCACGCACACGGTTGCTATTTTCCAAAGTGGTTTGCGTTCTATACTTCCTGATAAAATTATTCATTTATCAGGTCCTGGTTGTCCTGTGTGCGTAACTCATGAAAGAGAGGTAGCCGCATATTTAGAACTGGCTGAAAAAGAGGATGCCATTATCGCTACCTTTGGGGATCTGATGCGTGTCCCTGGCCCGGATAAAAAGAATTTAAAGGATGCCCAGGCCGAGGGAGCCAGAATAAAGGTGGTTTATTCGGCCTTTGACGCCTTGAAGGTGGCTATGGAGAATCCTCAAGATAAGGTGGTCTTTCTAGGCATTGGCTTTGAGACCACTGCCCCGACAATAGCTGCAACATTAAAGGTGGCCAAAGAGCAGGGTATAAACAATTTTTATGTGCTGTCGTTTCATAAATTGGTCCCACCTGCACTTAAGGCCCTGGTTCAAGACAAAGAAATAAAGGTGGAAGGGTTCCTTTTGCCTGGCCATGTCTCGACCATCATTGGCCTTGAGCCATATAAATTCCTGGCCCAGGAATACAATATTCCAGCGGTAATCAGCGGGTTTGAACCCTTGGATATTTTACAGGCCATTTTAATGATGGTCAGGCAGAAAAATAATCACGAAGCAAAAGTGACCAATAACTATAAGCGGGCCGTGGCCGATATTGGCAACCCCAAGGCCAGGCAGGTCATGGATGAAGTTTTTGAGGTTGTTGATACTTTGTGGCGCGGTATTGGCGTTATTCCTCAAAGTGGATTGGGTCTGAACAGGGATTATGAACGATTTGATGCCTTAAAGGCATTTAATCTGACTCTTCCTGACGTCCCTCCAATAGCCGGGTGCAGGTGTGGCGACGTGTTAAAGGGTAAAATCAGGCCCGATGAATGTCCTCTGTTTAAAAAAGCATGTTCGCCAGCTTCTCCTGTAGGCCCTTGTATGGTTTCTACAGAAGGTTCATGCGCTGCCTATTTTAAGTACAAAGTAGAGTAGAATGTTGAATGATGAATTATGAATGTTGAATTGAGCAGAATATAATCAAAATAAATACCTATCAATTCACCATTAAACATTCAGCATTCATAATTAAAACGAGGTAATATAATGGGCAAAAAAGTTTTATTGGATTATGGAAGTGGAGGAAAAGCCTCGCAAAGATTAATCAGTGAACTTTTTTTAAAGCACTTAGGTAATGCAAGATTAAATCGTCTTGATGATGCTGCTTTTTTAAACAATCTCGATGGTCCTTTGGCCATGAGTACGGATAGTTATACTGTTGATCCCTTGTTTTTTCCGGGAGGAAACATCGGTTCGCTGGCTGTGCACGGCACGGTCAATGATGTGGCCATGCTTGGGGCCAGACCAATGTTTTTGAGTTGTGCCTTTATTATAGAAGAAGGTCTGGAGATGGAGGTTTTGGAGGAAATAGTGGCCTCTATGGGTGAGGCAGCTAAAAAAAGTGGCGTGGAAATTGTTACCGGTGATACAAAAGTAGTGCCCAAGGGCGCGGTAGATAAAATTTTTATCAATACTACAGGAATTGGTCAGATTGTGGCTAATCCCGCACCCAGCGGACACAGGGCCAAGCCTGGTGATGTAATTATAGTTAGTGGCAGCATGGGTGATCACGGGTTGGCCATTTTATCCCACAGGCAGGGTATTGCCTTTGACAGCAATGTGGAAAGCGATTCAGCACCTTTAAATCACCTGGTTTTAAAACTAGTGCAGGAGATTCCGGATATCCATGTCTTACGCGATCCCACCCGCGGGGGATTGGCCACCACACTAAATGAGATTGCCCAGCAATCTCAGGTGGAATGTCTGATTTTTGAAGATAAGATTCCCATCCGCGAGGAAGTGAAAGGCGGATGTTCTTTTTTGGGTCTCGATCCATTGTACTTGGCCAATGAAGGCAAATTGATCTGTATTTTACCTGAAAACCAGGCCGAGAAAGCATTAGAAATTATGCGTAGTGACCCCTTGGCCAGGGAGTGCGCCATTATTGGTCAGGTAAGTGATGAGCGCCCCGGCAAGGTAGTTTTAGAGACGGGTCTTGGAGGGCATAGGCTTTTAGATATGCTGGAAGGGGAACAATTGCCGAGGATTTGTTAAGTGGGTGTATGAGTGAATGGGTGCATGGGTGTATGAGTGAATGGGTGAATGAGTAAAAGAGCCTGTGGCCTAACCTTTATATCAACTCAATTTCCATAGTTTATTTCAGTCCTGGTTTCTTTCATGCTGGTACAAAAACCAGGACCTGTTCTCAAAGCTTGCTTGCGGACAGAGCATAATAACAGCCTGAACGTGAGCGTAGGCGTAATAACAGTAAAGCGTAAAGGAGTCCTTATGCTTTGGTCAAAATACTATATTCCAACTTTAAAAGAAGACCCTGCAGAAGCAGAGATAGTCAGCCATAAATTGCTTCTTCGGGCAGGGATGATCCGTAAATTAACTTCTGGAATCTACATTTATCTACCTCTGGGCTGGAAGGCTCTTCAGAAAATTTCAGACATAATCCGTCAGGAAATGAACCGCTTTGGAGCCATAGAAATTAGCATGCCCGCGGTGCAGCCCGGTGATCTATGGAAAGAGTCGGGACGATGGGAGGTTTATGGCAAGGAATTGCTCCGCTTTAAAGATCGACATGGTCGCGATTATTGCCTTGGCCCCACCCATGAAGAAGTAATCACGGATTTAGTCAGGGGAGAAATCAAGTCTTACCGGCAACTGCCAGTAAATTTATATCAGATTCAAACTAAATTTCGGGATGAAATCCGGCCCAGATTCGGCCTCATGCGCGGCCGCGAGTTCATTATGAAGGACGCCTATTCGTTTGATCGTGACGACCAGGGTGCAAATAAGAGCTATGATGATATGTATGCTGCCTATAT
Source organism: Desulfovulcanus sp. (assembly GCF_982781345.1). Lineage (NCBI taxonomy): Bacteria > Pseudomonadati > Thermodesulfobacteriota > Desulfovibrionia > Desulfovibrionales > Desulfonauticaceae > Desulfovulcanus > Desulfovulcanus sp. The sequence goes on along the minus strand of NZ_CEYAEZ010000035.1, from coordinate 6,121 downwards.
GAGTATTTTTAAGCGATTGGGCTTAAAATTCAGGGCAGTAGAGGCTGATTCTGGTCCTATTGGCGGAAGTTTTTCCCATGAGTTTATGGTGCTTGCCGATACCGGTGAAGACACCATTGCAGTGTGCACCAAATGTGATTTTGCTGCCAACCTGGAAAAGGCAGAAGTGAAGTATGCGGAAAAAGAGGGCAGCCCTGCTGAATGTCCTGCCCTGGAAAAGGTTTCCACGCCTGGTAAACATAGTGTGGAAGAAGTGGCAGACTTTTTGGGAGTGCCCAAGGAAAAAATTGTTAAAACCCTTCTTTATGAGGCTGATGGACGGCCTGTTGCCGTGCTTGTGCGCGGGGATAGAGAATTAAACGAGGTAAAACTGAAAAATTTGCTGGATGTTTTAGAGCTGAAACTGGCCAGTTTTGACCAGGTACAGAAGTGGTCCAATGCTCCGGTAGGCTTTGCCGGTCCTGTTGGGCTGAATGTGGAAGCTATTTATGCTGATCAGGAACTAATGTTTGATACTGATTATGTGGTAGGGGCCAATGAAGCCGATGCCCATTATCTGCATTTTCATCTGCAACGTGACGCGCAAATCAAAGGTTTTTTTGATCTGCGCCAGATTACAGAGTCAGATCCCTGTCCCAGATGCGGAGGCCCTGTTGAACTAACCAAAGGCATTGAGGTGGGCCATATTTTTAAGTTGGGGACAAAATATAGTGAGGCATTGAAAGCTACTTTTCTTGATGAAAATGGCAAAGAAAAGCCCATGATTATGGGGTGCTATGGCATTGGCGTAAGTCGCGTCCTGGCTGCATGTATTGAACAGAACCATGATGAAAACGGTATAATTTTTCCACCTCCGATTGCTCCTTTTGATGCTCTTTTGCTGGCTTTAAATCCCAAAGATAGTACGGTGAAAGAAAAGGCCAATGAAATATATGAGGCTTTGAGTGCCCAGGGAATTGATTGTCTCTTTGATGACCGGGATGAACGGCCCGGTGTAAAATTTAAAGATGCAGATCTCATTGGGCTGCCGTTGCAAATAGTTGTTGGCGCCAAAGGCGTGAAAAAGGGTGTGGTGGAAATCAAGATCAGACATTCGGGAGACAGAATAGAAGTAGGACTGGATGAAATTATACCAAGATTCAAAGAAGTGCAGAAAAAGGTATGGGCGCACTATGGTGTCTAGTTTAAATTTTCTTAACGTCCAATTGCAGTTATAAATGGCACATATATTTTCAGTCTCCGAGCTAACAACAGCCATCAAAGAAGTTTTAGAGGTCCAATTTCCCTTTGTGTGGGTTAGAGGGCAGGTATCCAATATGGCCAGACCCGGGTCTGGCCATATTTATTTTACCCTTAAAGACGAGCAGGCCAGTATTCGGGTAGTCTGGTTTAAGGGTAGTCAGGGATTTTCTAGAAAGGATGGTTTGAACCTGGCTGAAAGTTTAAAAGATGGCCAGGAAGTCCTGTGTGCAGGACGAATTGGGGTCTACCCACCGCGGGGGACCTATCAACTCATAGCTGAACTTGTTCAGGAACAGGGATTGGGGGATTTGTTTCTGGCTTTTGAGGCCTTAAAAAAGAAGCTGGCAGATCTTGGTTATTTTGATCCTGAACATAAAAAGCCCATTCCATATCATCCGGAGAAGATAGCCGTAATAACTGCACCGCATGGTGCTGCTATCCAGGATTTTTTACGCATTGCCCAGGATTTGGGCCTGGGTAGCGAAATAAGGATTTACCCCAGCCTGGTTCAGGGAGATCAGGCTCCAAAAGAGATTGTCCGGGCCATAAACCTGGTCAATGCACATAATTGGGCAGAGGTCCTGGTCTTGATTCGTGGCGGCGGATCATTAGAAGATCTCTGGGCCTTTAATACCGAAGAAGTGGCCAAGGCTATATTCGAGTCCAATATCCCCGTGCTAACTGGTATTGGCCATGAAATCGATACAACTATTGCTGATCTTGTTGCGGATAAACGGGCTGCAACCCCCAGCCATACGGCCCAGCTTCTCTGGCCGGAGCGAAAAGTGTTGGCCCAGGATCTGGATGAGCAGGAGATCAGGCTTCACAATGCCCTAAGAAAATTTTTTGTCCATAAAGAGACTATATTGCAGCAAATGCACAAGGCCCTGACCTGGTTGAGCCCTGAAAAACAGGTCCAGAGAACGGAAGAAAGGTTTGAGCACATGAGGGAGAGGTTGGAGCAGGCCTGGGTGGGGTTTGTGCGTCGGCAGGAAGACAGGCTGGGTTTGCTGGAAAAGGGGTTAAAAACCGTATTCGGTCCTGATTACTGGCAGGTCAGAGCGCAGATGCTATCTACTTATGAGATGCAGTTAAAGGGTGGTATCCAGAAAATTATGACCGGGTGCGAGGCTAGATTGGACCTGGTAGAGGAAAGGCTCTCCGGCCTTGATCCCCTAAAGCCTTTAGCTCGTGGATATAGTTTGGTAGAAATTGAGAAGACCGGCAAGTACTTGCGCCGTAAACAGGAAGTAGAACCCGGCGATAAGTTGGGTATCAGGCTTCTGGAAGGTTCGATCAGGGCAGAGGTTGTTAAGGATAAGGAAGGAGAAAATGACCATGAAGAAAATAAGTTGGGAAGATTTTGAGAAGGTTGAACTCCGGGTAGGGACTATCATTGAAGCAGAAGAGTTTCCTGAGGCAAGGAAACCGGCTTATAAGCTTAAGGTTGATTTTGGTCCATTTGGAATCAGAAAATCTAGCGCTCAGATAACAGATTTGTATACGCCTGAGGAATTGGTAGGCAAGCAGGTAATTGGGGTTATTAATTTTCCGCCAAAACAGATTGGACCGTTCATGTCAGAATGTCTGGTAACCGGGTTTATTCAGGAAGATGGGGCTGTAGTATTGGCAGTTCCTGATAAACCGGTTGAGAATGGTTTGAAATTGGCATGAGTTGATGAAAATATAATACTCAACTTTCTGGGTACTTTTCATGATTGTTTTTTTCAATGCCAACAAAGACTTAGACACATATAAAACTTGCTTGCGGGCAGTGCATAAAGGGATGCTTTGGTAAATCGCACGTTTACCTTTTATTGATACTTAGTTCATATTTTGATAAATTTTTGGCCAAGTTTCCCAATGCACTGCTTATCCGCAAGCTTCGCTAACATGTGTTACCTAAGCCGTTTGTAATGCATTTCAGAAAACAATCCTTTAATACGAGTCGTATTACAATAAGTTAGATAATCCAGAAAATTGAGTATAAAAAGATGGGAGGCTCTTATGCAAATATTAGTTCTTTATTTTTCCAAAGGTGGCAATACGAAAAAATTGGCTGAGGCCATAGCAGAAGGTGTAGAAGGCGTGGATGGCGTTAGCGCTGTTTTGAAAAGTACAAGTGAAGTGACCAAAGAGGATTTTTTAAATTCAGAGGGGATTATTGCTGGTTCGCCGGTTTACTTCGGAGTGATGGCTGCAGAGTTGAAAAAGGTTTTTGATGATTTTGTCTCCTTGCGCAGAAAAATGGAGGGTAAAGTTGGCGCTGCTTTTGCCACTGCCGGTAGTGAGACTGGTGGTAAGGAAACCACAATGTTTTCTATCATTCAGGCCATGATGATCTATGGGATGATAATTGTTGGTGATCCCATGAGTGCTACCGGTCATTATGGTATTGCCTGCGTTGGCGCTCCGGATGAAAAAACCAAAGAAAACGGCAGGTTGTTAGGACAACGGGTTGCTGAAGTAGCCAAGAAACTGGCTAGCGATTAAATTGGAGCCTGGATAAATTTTTGTTTGAAGATGTGTCTGTACGACCTGTTAAATCCCGCCTTTGGCGGGATTTTTGGTTTTTGATTTATTTTTTTCAGTTCAAACTTTGAGATTGCTTCGCTCCACTTTGCTTAAGCTCGCAATGACAGGGCCGAGATTGTCATTGCGAGGGCAGCGAAGCTGCCCGTGGCAATCTCACCCATTATCTGAAAATTTCTGGCGCAAAATCTACTTTTATTCCAATGTGTTTAATGTAAAACTAAATTGAAAATCACTCAACTTATTATCGGATACACTCACGTTTTTTTATCGTCATAATAAAATCTTTTTGCTCTACGGATTCAAGTCGAGAGATGATAAATATATCTATTTTATATTGATGAAACAGGCAATTTAGATCCAGAACTGGAAGTAATAAGACCAGACGGTTCCAAAGTTGAAAAAGACTGGCTTTATGTGCTTACTGCTTTTGGTATTTTTGAGCACAAATGGAAGAGATTTTATCATTCTATCATTGCTAAAAAAAAGAGCTTGATTGAAGCTATTCGGCTACGGCATGGGAAGTTGCTAGATTTAGTTGACTGTGAAGTGAAATCAAACTGGATCAGAATATCATCTGAACGTAATTGTCATCATTTTCTTTCATTGCTTTTACAGACAGAATTGTCCGTGGTGAAACAACTGCTATGATTACATTTTATCGAGATCAACTTTATGAGGAAGTTTGGACTGAACCTATTACCAGGTTAGCACAGAAATATGGCATATCTGATGTAGGTCTCTTAAAAATTACTAAAAAACTTAACATTCCAACTCCACCAAGAGGATATTGGGCAAAAGTCAGATATGGGAAAAGAGTTAAACGTATACCTCTGCCTCCACTTAGACATGGCGTGCCCGATACTTACACTTTTCACCCTCAGCCCTATTCTAACAGAACATCGTTATTTAGATGTTAATGTTTGATTACTGATAGTTAATTTTTAAAGAGAGGTTGTAGCTTTTTAAATAATAAAATAGAGTTGGTGATTTTTACCTGATTTTAAGAAGTCTACTTTACAAAATATGAAAATATGGCTATTTTATAAAAGTTGACTTTTGATTTTTATCAAGGAAAAGCAAATTTTAATCTGAAATCTTGGAAACGGAGATTATGATCCTGGAATATTTCAAAAAAAAGCAGTTAAGACTGTTAAATTCTGTTCCTTTAAAGTTTACCCGCAAACAATATATGAAAAAAATAGCTGCTAGGGAGAGGTTAATCGGTTTGCTTGGCGCATCGGTTCTATTGTCACAGGAGATGTAAAATGGAAGAATTGATCAAAAAAGAAGTAGAAATCTGGGCAGGGCTGCTGGGTAATTTTACACAGAAAGAACTTGTAGAATTAGTACATCAATATTTATTGCAGCACAATAAAAAAATATCGGAAAATAAGGTCAGGACAGTAGTTAAGGCTATGTTAAAAGCTCATGGCCTTAGTTATATGTCTAAATATCAGGGTTATAAATTTCCTGATAACCAATCTATAAGAATTTTAGCCAGAATTTCGCATGGAGAACTTGAAGAACATTTAATGTTTTATTTTGAAACTTTTTCTTATGATGATAATGTAGAGCAGATGTATGGTAGGGCTTATTTTTTTCTTATTAAGAAAAACATTTCTTCTATGCTTGTACCTTTTATTTATGACATAGAAAAGTATTATCATAATGAATTTATGTATTATGCTATTAAATTAGGTTATGGTCTTTTAGATGATCATGAGCTTGTTAATTATATGCTTCCTGAATGGGTATATCTGGTGGGAGAGGAATTATTTTTTTACGCTCTATTTGGAGATGATGATAAAATATTTAAGTGGTATGAAGCTGTTCAGCAAAGGACACATAAAAATGAAGCGCTTATCTGGCTGTTATGTCAGATTGCGTTTTTTAATCTTGATCTGGAAAAACTGGACTTATTTGTAATGGAGCTTTCTACGTTATGGAGAAAGTTATGTATAAAAACATTACTTTTATTTTATAAAAATGAGCCGTGGCAGGAAATGTATAAGATGACTGAAGAGGAATATTGCAGAGTTACTAATAAACGAACGTTTACGCCTGACGGCCCTCTTGCCCTGCTTGTGCCATTTATGTTGTGGTCAACTGAAGATTTTGCAATGAGGAAAAAAGCAAGATTGATGTGGCAGCGTATAAGAAAAGAAAAGTTTTCTTTTACCTGGGATGAGATGAATGCCTTTCATGCCCTGCTGGAGAATAATCTGGGAAATATGTATTTTTCTTTATTTTATGGAGGCTATGTAAATTATTCTACTGCTGTTCTTATTTTTTGACCTGGTATTTTTTTTACGAATATGAAGACTTAATGGATTTAAAAAAGGAT
>NZ_CEYAEZ010000034.1:0-24642 GCF_982781345.1 Desulfovulcanus sp. | reverse complement strand
GAGCGGGAAACGGGACTCGAACCCGCAACCCTCAGCTTGGAAGGCTGATGCTCTAGCCAATTGAGCTATTCCCGCATTTTCACTTAGAGTAGTCAAGCAACAGGTCTTCCTGTCTCCTACTCTTTTTAATCTGGTGGAGGGGGGAGGATTTGAACCTCCGAAGGCTTACGCCGACAGATTTACAGTCTGTTCCCTTTGGCCACTCGGGAACCCCTCCATCAAATCTGGAGCTGGCGATGGGACTCGAACCCGCAACCTGCTGATTACAAGTCAGCTGCTCTACCAATTGAGCTACGCCAGCCACCAAGGAAGTCGGGTTTATATATACTAAATTTTAAAATTGCAAGTCTTTTTTTTGCAGAAAAATAAATTTTTTTCCAACTTGCGCCTTTCGCCCTTATGTATGTGTAGATGATACAGTCTCAAAGCTTTCCCGGACCATACGATTTACCTTCTGGGCCAGATCCAAAAAAGCCTTTTTGGCCGGAGTGTCTTCATCAAGTAAAACCACCGGTTTACCCATATCAGCTGCCAGTACCGTAGCCGGGTCGAGAGGAATCGCGCCCAAAAATTCCAGACCATATTTTTGAGCCAGTTCCTTGCCTCCCCCCTTTTTAAACAGATTGATCTCTTTGGAGCAATGAGGACAGACAAGCCCGCTCATATTCTCTACCACACCCAAAATGTTTGCCTTGGCGTACTGGAGAAAATTAATAGCCTTACGCACATCAGCTAGTGAGACTTCTTGTGGAGTAGTGACCACTATACACATAGCATCAGGGATTGTTTTGAGTACAGTCATGGGTTCATCCCCGGTCCCGGGAGGAGAATCTACAACTAAAAAGTCCAGTTCTCCCCAATCTACATCAGCCACAAATTGACGAATAGCAGAGGTCTTCATTGGCCCACGCCACAAAACTGCCTGATCAGGATCCTGGAGCAATGACTCCATGGACACTACCGAAAGGTTATCAGAAAATTTCTTGGGCTTGATTATCTTGCCTCGATCAACATCCAAAAGGCCTTTAATTCCTAACAAGTGAGGAACACTTGGGCCATGAATATCAACATCAAGAAGCCCCACCTTATAACCCTGGTCAGCTAACGCCGCTGCCAAATTAGTGGCAATAGAACTTTTACCAACCCCGCCTTTTCCGCTCATAACAAATATTTTATATTTAATCTTGGCTAAAGTAGATGAAATGAGTTGATCCTGAAGTGCCATAGATGCACTCTTCTCTTTTTTTCCTGAACTAGGACATGATGCGCAACTTGATTTTTTTGCCATAATCGCACCCCTTTTTAAATTTATATACTCGGTAGCTCGTGACTTATAGCTCGTAGCCAAAAAGGAGGCCCACTATCTTGCATGGATGACAGGCTGTCAACCATGAACTGGCTTTCGGCACGTAGCATAAGTTTAATTAAATAAACTTAATAATTAAAAAACCTAAGATAACTAAAAAAATAGTCAAGGTTAAAATTAGATCAAACCTCTTTTCCAAAAAATATCTGGCCCGCTCACCCTGCCAATAGATTAACCCGGCAATAGCATAAAACCTAACTCCCCGACTCAAAGTAGAAGCCAAGACAAAAATAAGCCAGTTGATTTTAAAGGCCCCTGCAGTGAGCGTACAGAGTTTATAGGGGATTGGTGTCAGGCCTGCAATTGCCACGGCCCAGGCACTATATTGCTCGTACCAAGTTTGGATAAGTGCATATTTACCCATTAAACCATAAAAGTTAATTATTGGGAAACCAATGACCTGCATAAAATAATAGCCTAAAATATAGCCGATGATACCGCCCACTAGCGAGGCTGCCAGACAGATAAAGGCTAACCTGAAACATTTCTCCCGCTTGGCCAGACCTATCGGTATAAGCAAGAGATCAGGAGGGATAGGAAAAAAAATAGCCTCAGTAAACGCTACCCCCATTAAAACCTTTTCTGCACCCTTGGTCGAGGAAAGCTCCCACAATTTATCCAGCCAGGATTGAAAAAATTTCACCTATCCTCCGAATGTGATTTCTTATTTCTTATCACAAGCCAACATATTGAAATGGGTCAAACCTCTGAACTCAAAAGTGGAAGTAAAACTGCAAAAACATCGAACGAGCCACTTTTTGCATCCTTCTCTACCACCCATGTTTCCCAACCAAATCCACGAACATAACCGCCCCTCTATTCTCCTTTTTGAGTTGGCCATTTTCCTTGATCACCCGCACTAATGTCTGGCTCCTTTTGCTCTGACCGACAGGGATAACCATAATGCCCGGATCAGCCAATTGGTCTAAAAGTGGTTCTGGCACTTCCGGGCCACCTGCCGTGACCAATATCCGATCAAAAGGTGCCTTTTCCGGCCAGCCCAAAGTCCCATCATCAAGCTTTGTCCGGATATTGTAGTAACGTAAATCCCTAAACCTCTTGGTGGCTGCCAGGTATAAAGGCCTTACCCTTTCTACAGTATATACTTCCGCCCCGATTTCTGAAAGAATTGCTGCCTGATAGCCGGAGCCAGTTCCAATTTCGAGCACGGTCATGCCAGGTTTTACCTGCAAAAGAGTTGTCATTACAGCCACGATATATGGCTGAGAAATAGTCTGGCCATGACCGATGGGGAGAGCATGGTCTCCATAAGCCTGGGCCTGCAGGGCCTCGTCCACAAACAAGTGCCTGGGTACTGTACGCATGGCCCTAAGCACCTCGGGAGCTTTAATGCCTCGGGCCTCTATTTGCTCTCTAACCATCCGCTCCCGATTGCGTCTCAAATCAACGGCCAATCTTATTCTCCCTTTGTTAGCTAGTTGAGTTAGTTGATGGCTAACTTGTCAAATCTAGTGGGTAAAAAAGATTTCCAAACTTCCATGCTAGGAGCTAAACGCTCTCACACATGATAGTCTGCCCATAGCTTAAACTGGCAGTTAAACGATTGATCCCGGTTCTCGCCACACGGCATGAGCTATGAGCTATTTTTACGCTAAATTCAAGTCTATAAAGAAGAACTCCATTTTTTGGGCCTAAGCCATTTAAAAGAACGCAGACCATGGACGGTCTCGACCAGCCTTGTGGAAAATTTAGCGAAAACAATTTCCAGCAAGCGATAATTATTCAGGCGAAACAACTTAAAGGTGACTTCCTTCCAGAAACGAGCATAACACATTTCCAGGATAATCTCCCGTGCCAAGCGAGTATATTCACCGGCTGCCCTTTCCGGATGTCCAAAAGTGGATTTTATGGCCTGGCAAGCGAGCAAAGCACTTTTATGGGCATAAAAAATACCTTCACCTAGTAAAGGATCGGAAAAACCAGCTGCATCACCAACAAGCAAAATATTTTTATAACCGGGCTTTTTCTCATAGTTCCCATAAGGCAAAACGTGGGCTTTGATATTTTCCATACTTTCCCGGTCAAGGCCAGCCTTGTGGCCAAAGGTTCTAAGTACTTCCTTCAGTTTACGTCCCTCTCTCACTTGTTCAGAACAAACACCCACACACTGAAGTTCCTTTCCCGGAAACGACCAGATATAGCCCTTAGGTACATAACCAAAGTAAACAACAGGGAAATCATAAAACTCTCCCGCTTCTTTTGGCACAAAACACTCCAGTGCCAGAGCTGCACCCTTTGACCATGGTTTTTGTACAATATTTAGCCCGGACAATGCATTTCGAACCCGACTCATGGCTCCATCGGCCCCAACAATAAATCGGGCCTGAAAACTTTGACCACAAGCAGTAATAACCTGTGACCGATTGAAATCTATAGTTAAAATTTTTTTCCCAGTCAGGACTGTGGCTCCGGACTGTTTTAGGTTTTTATACAGAAAGTAATCATAAGCGCTGCGCTTTACAAAGTAAAAAGGGTGTTCCATTCTACCCTGATAAAAAAGCCCTTTTTTATTTCCCAGGCCATATGCCTGGCTTTGATAGTGAATAACTCCATTTGCCTGTAATTGGGTTATATTTTGGTCAATCAAACTAGAAACAAGTTCTTGGGTTTTTAAGGTGATAAGCCCTGCGCATAATTTATCTCGGGGAAAAGTCTCCCGGTCCAGAACCAGAACCCGCATCCCCTCCCTCGCCAAAACTATTCCAGCCGTGGCTCCGGCTGGCCCGGCTCCGACAATAACTACGTCATAATTTTTTTTGCCGTCCATGAGTTCTTTACTTGAGGTTTTTTATTTTTTAAGCCAATAAATATTAACTTAGATTGACCAACATATGAACAAAAATACAAATATAATTCGTTAATATGGCAAATTGACAAATGATTTATTTGCATCTTCATGTCAAAACATTTCTCCTTGACAAATAAAAGACATCAACGATTAACTACTTGATTTCTTTTTATTCTACCATAGCGGAATCACTTGAAACCCAAGTACACTCAAAACTTTTAGATAAGGAGGAAACTATGCTCTTAGTCAGTGACCTGATGACCAAGGATGTTTTTTCCCTAAAGGAATTCGACACCTTAGCTGCAGCCAGATCCCTCATGAAGCTGGCCCGTATCCGGCATATTCCTATTGTCGATGATGAAAACAATTTTATCGGCATCATAACCCACCGCGATATTTTATCGGCCACCATTTCTAAACTGGCTGGCATTGACCGTCAAACCCAGGATGAGTTGGATGCCAGTATCCCCATCTGTGAAATCATGCGTACTGATGTCAAAACAGCTACCCCAGATATGAAACTAAAAGATGCAGCTGCTATTTTACTCAAGCACAAATATGGCTGCTTGCCTATTGTTGATGGAAAAAAACTCGTGGGGATTATTACCGAAGCCGACTTTTTAAGTCTAACCATAAGTCTCATGAATGCTCTGGAAAATCAGGAAGATTAGCTATGCCCCTGGGAACCATTATCAATGTCTTGGCAGTAATTTTGGGTAGCTTTATAGGCCTCTGTCTAAAATCGCATATACCACCGAAAATCCATCAGAGAGTTTTTCAGGGCATTGGGCTGACCACTTTGCTAATTGGTATGCAAATGGCCCTGAAAGTGGAAAACTTATTACTGCTTATTTTCTCTATTCTTATTGGAGCAATCATAGGCGAGGCTATCGATTTAGAAAAACACCTGGACAACCTGGCCAATCGTCTCAAAAAAAAGTTGGGTTCCCAAAGCTCTACATTTACCCAAGGCTTAATCACAGCCTTTCTCATCTTCTGTATTGGCTCCTTGACCATACTGGGCGCCCTGGATGAAGGTATCCGAGGCGACCATACCCTCTTACTTACCAAATCCACCCTAGATGGATTTACTTCAATTGCTCTGTCCGCAACTTATGGCCTAGGGGTCATGTTTTCTGTCATTCCCATGCTCATCTATCAAGGAGGGATCACCCTCCTGGCCGGACAGTTTCAATTTCTTTTTACCCCGGTGCTCATTAATCAACTTACTGCAGTAGGTGGGATACTCATCCTGGGACTCGGCTTAAACCTGCTGGAAATCAAACAGATCAAAATCACCAATATGCTTCCAGCCCTGGTTGTTGTCTTTTTGTTCAAGCCATTATTATAACCGAGGTTATTACGCCTTGCTTACGCTCGGCTGTTATTTTGCGCTCGTTTCACTCCCTGTTATTTGCTCGCTTAGCTCACGTTATTACGCCTTCGGTGATTATCAGGCTGCGCCGTTGGCCAATCAATCAGACCAAATCAACTTTCGGAGCTCATTGAATAAAACATGTCCTTAAATATGGTTAAAATTACAACACGCTTGGCAAACCCCAATGTTGAGTCAACACAATAAATTATTCACTCTTTAACACCTTGAGCACTTCTACCTTTGAGGCCTGCCAGGCCGGATAGGCACCGGAGGCTATGCCCAAAAGCATTGAGCCCAACAAGGTGCCCAGAAGGACTAACGGTTCAAAAACAAATGGAAAGTCACCCAAGGTTGTAACCAAATAAACAAGGATAAGGCTTAAACTTACTCCTAACATACCGCCTATACTAGACAAAGTGGCGGCCTCGAACAAAAACTGATGGACAATGTCTTTTTTCGCCGCACCCATGGCCCTACGAATTCCAATCTCCAGATGACGCATACGCACCAGAAGAGTCATAATCGATAGCACTCCTATTCCACCTACGGCAAAAGAAATAGATGAACTGATAAGACCTAGGGTCTTAACCAGGTTAAGTGCCTGCTTTTGCAGTCTGATCGTATCTTTAGCAGTGAGTACACTAAAGTCATCATTTTCTCCGGGATCTATCCGGTGCCTTAGGCGCATAATAGTTGTGGCGGCATCCTTAATTACATTCTGATCCGTCCCTTTGCTCAAACTAAAGTAAACACCGGAAACCCAATTCTGATTGGCAAACCTGCGCATATAAGTTGTCAGAGGGACAAAGACCTGCTCGTCCTGGTCCGTGCCGGTAATATCAGAACCCTTTTCCTGCATCACACCAATGACACGACAGCCAGCGCGAAAGAAAAAAACTTCCTTGCCCAAGGCCTTTTCTTTACTCCCGAAAAGCCGCAGGGCAATTTTGGCCCCCAGAACGCAAACCTTGGCCCGCTGCTCAAGTTCTCTCGCATCAAAAAATCTACCAATTTCTGGCCAAAAACTGCGCACCTCCGGATAATTGGGCCAGGCTGCAACAATCTGACATGTAACTTTATTTTGTTTAAATTTAATAGGCATGGTCTGTCTGACAAATGGGGTATATCTGAGAACTCCGGGTAAGCCATTAGCCAGAGCCTGGACGTCAGTTAGAGTAAAATTGTGCGCTTCCCTGGAAAATCTGGCCCGACCCGAACGATGAAAACGCAAGGTTCCGCTTACGACCATAAACAGATTTGGCCCTAATTTTTCTGTTTCCAACTCAGCCTTGCGCACTAAGGCCTTGGAAATATGTTGGACTCCGGTAAAGGCTAAGCTGCCTAAAAAAATACCTAAGATAGCCAAAACAGCCCTGAGTTTATAATTACGCAAGGAGGATAAGGCGATTTTAAGACTTAAAGGCAAGGACATCTTGAAACTGAATGGGTGGCTAACAAACTGATAATATTTCAGTTTTTAAATTTCAGATTGGAGATTCCACACGGAAGTGAACTTCAATTTTTGTCCACGCATCGGACAGTATAAAGGCTGCTTCCGGACCAGGGAAAACCTGGCCCGAAACCTTTGCATTAATCTTCATGACCGATTTCTTTTTTTTCAAAAAGTTCAATATCCCAGGGAAATTCACCCTGGGAAGTTTTCAAGGCGAACTCTTCCACTCTTTTTTGCCAGGCAATAAACTTATTGACTAATTCTTCCCCAAGTGGTGAAAGCTTAAAACTCCTTTTGCCTTCTTCGCGAATGAGCAAAGGCGCCCCGAGGGCTTCTTCAGAAGCCTTAATTTTGCCCCACGCTGCCCGATAGGACATACCCATCTCTTTAGCTGCTTTATTCAGAGAACCCAATTCAATTACTTTTTGCAAGAGCAAGACTCGCCCCATGCCAAATAAAACCCCTTTGTCCGATTCAAACCAGGGCTGGATTCTAAGAACCGCTTTGATTTTATCCATGGCAAACTCCTTTTTTGGGATTTCGGATTTCAAGTTTCGAGCTTTTTATTCGTAGTCCAACCATTTCTTTATCTTCCTTACTTCCTCGCTCCATGCCGATGAAAGCCTTAGTCTCAAAAATTGTTCATAAACCGAATCCAAAAACTCCAGACTCTTTTCGACAAGATACATCTTTTCTAAAAACCTGGCATCCGGATCATCTCCTTCTTCCAGTTTCATGTCCACCTTTGGCGTTTTTAACCCTGAAATGGCAAAATTATCTGCATTAAGCTGAAGCTGCCAAGTATTAGTATCCTGCTCCAGCCTGACTATGGCCTGTACGACCTTTTTACCTGTTCTAAGTCCCTGCCGGGCTTCTTTTAATTCAGACATAAATCCTGAGCAAATAGCCTTTTCCACACTCTCACCTTCACCGCCCTGGACAGCAATCTTCTGCCCAAAATACAGGGCAAAACTCTGACCATCCCCGGTCTCAAATAATCCATTGGTTTCTTCACTTTTAAACCAGAGCCAGGTTAAAAATTCCTGGCCCAAAATAGGACTCTTTTCAGCTGCAAGTTGAAGATCCATGTTTCCCTCGTAATTCGTCTGACTTTTACCCCCACGTAAACTCGTGGGGTCTATTGGCATCCGCGCATAAGCTCATAGCTCCGCCAAAGGCGGGCCCCCCGGTGCGGAAGTGTGGTCCTACCGACCTCGCCTCTCTCCTATCACCTTCTCAACCTCAAAAGGCTTTACCAATCTACTGGTACCCGGACTATTTTTTTGGCTTTGTTTCGAAAAAGTAGATATCCATTATCACGGCCAAATAGGTACAAATCCCTGGTAATGGCCACATCCTGTCGACAATAGTCGATAATCTTGTCTATCTTTCCCTCTTTCCACCATCTAAGGGCCAACAGACCGTTGGCGCTTTTACTAACCCCCAGGGTATACTTGGCCAGGTGATCTAAGGAGAGTCTGTATCCGAGTCGCGTATGCACCCTGTTTAGAATATCCAAAGTGGGCAAAGTGTGCAAATCAAAGTCAGAGTGTCCTTTTAGCACGTTGTAGTCAAATCTTAAAATATTAAACCCTACTACCAGGTCCACGCCTGTCAAATAGCCAATAAGGTCAGGTACTTCCTCCTGCATAAAGGTCAGGAAACTGTCTTTTTGCCCGTCATAAACAACCACACAACTAATGCCCATTTTGTGGGCATTGCCCCAGCCGCCCACTTCCTGTGCCGAACGTCTGGTCTCAATATCAAGGACAGCAAACCTTTGGTTTTCCTTGACATAACCGTAAAAAATCGGTTTTTCGGATTGTGACTCACTAAGAACCAACTCCTCTCGCCCAGGAGGTACATAACTTTGCCCGGAATCGACTTTATTTTTTGCAGGCGCCTCTTGCCTGACCTTTACCGGAGAATCATTTTTGATTTCTGGCATGGAAATCTCTATTACTTCTTCTCTATCCTTATCCTCTAGAATCATATCCAGGATTAAGCTCGCTGCTTCTTTATCCAGAGGACGGTTGCCAGAGCCGCATTTGGGCGAGTGCACACATTTTGGACAACCATTTTCACAATCACATGACCCAATGACCTCATCTGCCCGTTCAAGCAACTCCCTGGCCTGTACAAAGGCCTGAGCAGTCAACCCCAGTCCGCCGGGTATGCCGTCATAAATAAAAACAGCCGGTCCCTGTACCTGTGCATGCATCGGGATGGAAATACCGCCCAGATCATTGCGGTCAGTTAAAATCAGCAAAGGCATGATGGCTATCAAAATATGCTCCAGGGCATGTATCCCGCCCATAAAATGCAGAAACTTTTGTTCAATCTTATCCTGAATGTCTTTAGGAATAGCCAGCCACATACCTTCGGTTTCAAAGACCAGAGGCGGAAGGTTAAGGGGTACGACCCCTAAAAATCTTTGCCCGTAAGTCAACCTTTTTTCATAACCAACAATCTTTTCCGTTACTCTTAATTTGCCCTGAAATATCTGAACCCGGCCCACTGTTTTGGCCCGTATCACTTTAAGAATCTCTGTGCTCTTTTCTGTTCTGACCCGCGTAAAATACGGTACTTTCATTGCTTTTAGCTGAACCGACCTTGTGTCCGGATCCAGATTCTGGACCAGGTAGGTCTCGCCCATATGTAGATAAATGGCCCCGGGGTGGGTCTCATGATAGGCCCGATACTCATCAATATGCCCGATGTATTTTCTTTCTTGGCCGGCAAAGAGGTTAAATATTTGCCCACTACCTCGGATATCAACATGACGGTGAGGATATTTGCCGGGTGCATAGAATTCCGATCTGTCAGCAGAAGCAATAAGTTTTCCTGAGGCTAACAGACAGTCTATTTCCTTTTGCGTTTCTTTACTCTGCAACATTTCTTCGTCTGCTTTTACAGGCAAATCTGCTGCTGCACAGACCAGGTGCCTGCCCATTATCACCGGATTATAAGGATTAATCACTGCCTTTTCCGGCTCAAGGCCTAAAAATTCTTTGGGATGGTGGAGAAAATACTGATCCAGGGCATCCTCGTGGCCAATAAAAATGGCTGCTGCTTCCTGTCCACTCCTGCCTACCCGGCCCATGCGCTGCCAAGTAGCCATAATTGAACCAGGGTAACCAACCATCAGACACAAATCCAGATGTCCTATATCAATCCCCAGTTCCAGGGCACTGGTAGAAACCACAGCCAGAAGATCTCCCCTGGATAATCTAGCCTCGATGTTTCGCCGCTCTTCAGGTAAAAAGCCCGCCCGGTAAGCACAGACTTTGTCTTTGAAAGCCTTGCCCTTATCCTGCATCCAGATGGCCAGAAGTTCAGCCATTTTGCGCGACTGGGTATAGACTATGGTTCTAAGCCCCATCTTTAAAGCCAACTCAAGAAGCTTCAGCCCGGTCTGAGCTGCACCAAAAAGTGACCTGGCCATTAAAAAATGTTTTTTTCCACTGGGCGCACCATTCTTCTCGATACAGGCTACATCCAAGTCAGTCAGATTTCTGCTTAGCTCCTGTGGGTTTTTAATTGTGGCTGAACAAAAAACAAATTGCGGGTCCTGGCCATAGTAACGGCAAACGCGCAACAATCGACGAAAAACCCAGGCCATATGCGAGCCCATTACTCCCCGATAAGTATGCACCTCATCAACAACGACAAAAGACAGATTCTGAAAAAAATCGCGCCATAAATGATGGTAGGGCAGAATAGACAGGTGGAGCATGTCCGGATTGGTAATTAAAATTTGCGGAGGCCTTTGTCTGATCTTGGCGCGCTGCCAGGGTTTGGTATCCCCATCATAAATGCAAATTTCAGGGACAAAATCCTGTCCCGCAAAGCTTAAAAGCTCCTGCAGGCTTTTTTTTTGATCTTGCGCCAATGCCTTTAAGGGGAAAAGATATAAGGCCCTGCTATCCGGACGGGTAAAAATAGTTTCCAGTACCGGCAGGTTATAGATAAGGGATTTACCGCTGGCAGTGGGTGTAGCCACGACCACATTTTTCTTGTCCCGAATCAGATCTATGGCCTGGGCCTGATGCGAATAGAGCCCGGGTATTTTCCTGGCTGCAAGTATTTTTTGCACCGGCTCGGACCAGGGCTTACTTGGCTGGCCATACTCTGCTTCCTTTGACTCGAAGATTTCGTGCCAAACTACATCCAGGGCCAAGGAAGGATCGTTTTTTATCTTTGCCAAATATGCGTTTATTGCCTCTGTTAAGTTCATTGAATTTATTGAGTCTGTTGAATTTATTGATTTCAATAAACGCAACAACTCTACGGACTCAAACTAATGTGATATTTTTTTAGTTTGTATTGCAAAAGGCTCTTGGAAATACCCAAGCGCTCGGCTGCCTTGACCTGAACAAAATTGCTCCTGACCAGAGCCCGTTTAATCAGGGCCGCTTCGATCTTTTCCAGTGTTTCAGCCAGGTTTAATTTTGGGGGCAAAAAGTCCACAGCGCTTTTAAACTGGGCTTCCTCATCGCGAATTTCTGCCGGCAGCTCATCTACATCAATATTCTGGCTTGTGGACAAAACAAGACACCTCTCGACCACATTTTCAAGCTGGCGCACATTGCCCGGCCACTCATAAGCGGTTAAATATTCCATGGCCTCAGGAGTAAAAGACTTTATTTCTGTCTTGTTCTCCTCGGCCAACTTCTGCAGAAAGTGAGCCACCAACAAAGGAATATCCTCTCTTCTTTCTCTAAGTGGCGGCAGATGGATATTGACCACGTTTAAGCGATAAAAAAGGTCTTCGCGAAATTCACCTTTAGCCACAGCCTGGCGAAGGTCTTTGTTGGTTGCTGCTACCAGACGAATATCTACCTTTATGGGTTCATTGCCACCAACCCGCTCAAATGATTTCTCCTGGAGAACACGCAAAAGCTTTACCTGTAAATCAGAGGACAACTCGCCTATCTCATCCAGGAACAAGGTTCCTTGGTGGGCCAGTTCAAACCGCCCTTTTTTTCTGGCCACTGCCCCGGTAAAAGAACCTTTCTCATGCCCAAAAAGCTCACTTTCCAGCACGCCGGGATTTAAAGACATACAATTGATCGAGACAAAAGGAGCGTCTTTTCTCTGGGATGAATAGTGTATGGCTCTGGCAATAAGCTCCTTACCAGTTCCTGACTCCCCTGTTATGAGCACTGTGGATCTGGTCTGGGCCACACGTTCGACCATACGCAGGACTTCGCGTATGGCCTTGCTTTTGCCAACAATCTGATGCCGGCCATATCTTTCGGCAAGATTCTCGCGCAACAACCTGTTCTCCTGGGCCGCCTGAGCCAGGTGCATGGCCTTTCGTACGGATAAAAGCAACTCATCATTGGCGAACGGTTTTGTAATATAATCAAATGCCCCGCATTTCATGGCCTCAACAGCCCCATCTATGCTTCCATAGGCTGTCATGATCAAAACAGGGATATGCGGATAATGTTTCCTGACATGCTCTAATACATCCCGGCCGCTAAGCCCCTGCATTTTCATGTCTGTGATAACCACGTCCACTTCAGACTCTTCCAAGTAAACCAGGGCCATTTCAGGATCACTCAGAGCTGTTACCGTGTAACCTTCTTCCTGCAGAATGGCCTCCAAAATAAGTAAATAATTTTTTTCATCATCAATGACTAAAATATCTCCGGTCATTAAAACTCCTCCGGCACGAAACCGAATTTTCTATAAATGTCCTGCGCCTGTCCGGACATTAAAAAACGCACAAATTTTTTTCCATTTTCTTGATGCAGACCTTTTTTTAGCCGGCAGACATAATAGTTGACTTCCTCATGCTGGTCCAAATCTTCAGCTACTTCCACTCCCTCAACAGGCAATCCTTTTTCTTGGGCACTCAAGATCTCCGTATACCAGACAGGTCCAACATCTGCCTGGCCATTTATGATTCGTTCTGGTGTCTCTCGATGATGCACAGTGGTCAGCCTGGTAAGTCCCCTGGATAATTTGTCCTGCATAATCGTCCGGACCAGATTTTCCCCTCCGGCCTTTAAATACATGTTTAAAATATAGTGTCCGATATCCTCTACTTCAGGATCAGGTTGAGATACGCGCACGTCTTCCCGGGCCAGGTCCGAAACCGAAACAATCTTTTTGGGATTGCCTCTGGCAACCATCAAAGAAAGCCTGTTGTGGGCATAAACAAAATAATCGTTATAAATTAAATCCTTTTCTTCAAGCAACTGCATACTCTTTAGAGAAACAGAAGTATACACATCCGGACAAACGTCAATTACCTGCCCGCGGAACATGGCTCCACCCGCCAGGATTTGCTTTAGTTCCAACCCCGGGGGGAGGGTTTCATAAAAAATATTTTCTACTTCCGGGTATTGTCTTTGAAAGGCCTGCATAAGCTCACCAGCAAGCATAAACTGGTTTCCGGCCAAAAATACAATTAAATCCGCCTTGTCAGCCAAATGCAGATTTTGCAAATCTTCCTCTCGCTCTTCCGGGATTACAGGTAATTTTTTATCCATTTTTAACCTCTAAATCGAATGGTTTAGAGCCTCTTGCCAAACCCTATTTTAGCCGCTGATTGAAAGTCTTGGTTTCTGAAATGCATTACAAATGGCTTGGGTAACCCAATCTTGAACTTTGCTTGCGGCAAAACAGAGCATCGGGATGAATGGGCTACACATTTTGCGATGTTGACCATAATTATCGATAATAAAAAGAATATTTGTTTACCCAAAATATCCCATTATGCTCTGTCCGCAAGCAAGTTTTAGATGGGTCCAAGTCTTTGTACCAGCGTGAAAGAAACCAAGACTAGAATAAACCATAGAAATTAAGTTGAAAAAAAGATTCGGCCACAGGCTCTTTAGACATTCTACTTTCGATATTCTCTAACCTGTTGTAATATCTCCTACTTCGGGTCTTATTTAGCCGTAAAACTCACCTTTACTTTTGCCCCGCCCTGTTCATGGTTCTCCAATGTCAGTTTAGCCCCATGACTGGAAATAATATTGTTGACAATGGCCAACCCCAGGCCTGTGCCTGTATCCTTGGTGGTGTAAAACGGCTCCAAGTACTTTTCGATCATACCAGGCTCGAACCCCGGGCCAGAATCCAGAATCTCCACTACCGGTCCCTTTTCGTGGAAAATAATTTTAATCCAGCCTCCACTTGGGACAGCCTGGAGAGCATTACTTAATAGGTTGTAAAAAGCTCGATACAGAAGGTCTTTATCCCCTTTTACCAAAACTTTCTCCGGGCCTGTCTTTTCCACACTCACATTTTTGCGCTTAACCTCAGTGTGTAAAAAGGCCAGGGCCTCATCAATGACCCGTACAATATCCACATCCTCCATTTTAGGCTGTCTAGGCCGGGCATAATCTAAAAAGTCGTTCACAGTCTGGCTTAAGCGTCTGGACTCCTGAAATATGGCTTCAAGCAGTCTGCTATGAGGGCTATCTTCTTTCTGGGCCCTTTTAAATAATAATTCACTACTGCTGCGGATAATACCCAGGGGATTTCTAATCTCATGAGCTATACTGGCCACCATGCGACCCATGCTGGCCAATTTCTCATTCTGATGCAGCTCTTTTTCCAATTTTTCCTTTTCCCTGACCCGCTCAGCAAGCATCCGGTCGGCCCGACGAATGATCATAAATAAAAGGAAGAACAGGATCAATGAGGATACAAATGAAACTATGATGATCAGCCACTGAAAATGAACAATGTTTTCATAATCAGAACTTATATCCTGTGTAAACTCGAGGATACCCATAATCGGCTCATCTCGCAGGCCCAGGGTCCGTTCTGCCCGTAATGGATACACGGTCCTTAAAACAACCGATTCGGGCTTCAACTTAAAGCTAAACATGGCCTTCCAATTGGAGACCCTTTTTTGCAAATTAAAACTATATTCGCCGGAAGTAATAGCCTTGAAGACTGCCCTGTCTGCCAACCCCTTCTGGCCCAATAGCTCTTTGTCCGTAGCGTACGAAACAATACCTTCGTTGTCGTAAATTCGCACATCCAAAACATGGAAGCTATGGATGGTGGAGCGAACAACCTGCTCCAAACGCTCATACTGGGCCTTTTGCTTGAGCTCGATGCGCCCGAAGCCCAAAATAGTGGGCAGAGTAAACCTCTGGTAGATCTGATGGTTTAAGTTTTCAGCCAGGAGCAAGGCAAACTCGTGATTCTTTTTTAACACTATTTCCCGGGCATAATTGGCCATAAAAGCAGACAAAACCAGAGACGACCCCAAAATGAGCAGGAGTGAACTCCAGGATAAAAACTTAACTAGCTGAAAGGGGCGGGCTATTTTTGTTTGCATTTGTTTTATTGATTTATAGGTTAACGAGGATAACGCCCCTGCCATTACCTTTTCGCAGGAAGCGTTGAGCTATATGGCTAGTCTGTGGACTAAAGATTAACGATAACGGAATCAAACTCGACGATTTTTTCTCAAAAAAATTCAGACCCTTTGCAGCTTCGCCTAGAATAACAACTGTATGAAAAACAATACTCAACCTACTCAACTACTTAACTACTCGACTACTTAACTACTTAACTACTCGACTACTTAACTACTCAACCAATTTTAATATTCTAAAACTTCTCTAATTCTTGATTCTGCTTCAAAAAGCTATCCAGCATACTTGCTTCCTTTTCAAAGCCACCGGCTCCGAGCCTTGCTTTGGCCAGTCTTTTGCCTAGTTCCACAGCTGGCTGATTTAAGGGGTTTATATCCATAAGCCATCCGGTCATAAGCGTCATGACTTCCAGAAGCATAATCAGCTTGCCTGCACTAAACTCGGAATCCTTCTCCAGGTCGAGCCCAACAAGGGGCACACCATTCAACCCCATGGCCATTTTGGTCCCCAGGGCTTCGGCCTCCAAAATCTCCCCAAGAGCCTTGTCTTTCAAATACTCCCATCCGGAAGGAAGGGCGTCAAAAACAGGACCGGCTTTTTGACCTGAACAGGTAAGAAAAATACATCCTTTATCTTTGGGGCCATCTAAAAACATCTGGAGCAGAGAATGCTGATCAGTTACTCCAATGGCAGGCAAAGGCATGCTACCCTTATCATCTTTTCCCAGACTCTCTGCCCAAAGTTGGGCAAACCACTGTCCAAAATGGGCCCATAAGGGAAGATAGATAAAAAAGATAAGCTGGTTGTAATTACAATCCATTAAAGTTTTGGCCCATAAAGCCAGTTTCCAGGCCGGATATCGGACCAAATTTTGGGGCGTAACTTCATTCTCAACCAAAGGACCGGCCATAGCTTGCGCACCGGCTACAAGCTCATCAATATCAAGCCCCATAAACAAGGCTGGCACCAGGCCGACGGCCGAGAGCACAGAATATCTCCCTCCTAAATTTTTCGGCACATCCAGATTTATGAAGTTATATCTTGCCACCTCCTCGCGCAAAAATCCTTTGTCAGCATCAGTGATTACCAACATATGCTCTGACCAGCTATCCGATAATTTTTCCTCCAGCCACTTTTTAACCAGAAAATACTGGCTGATGGTCTCAATCGTGCCACCGGACTTACTGATAACCACCACCAAAGTCTTTTCAGGGGGGAGATTCTTTAGCCAACTATCTAAACTACTGGTGCAGATATTATCCCCTATCCACAACCACGGCCCTTTATGCCCAGGCAAATCCTGGCCTGGCGCAAATGCCTTTTGCAGGGCTTTTGCCCCCAGGGCTGACCCGCCAATCCCCAATAAGAGCATATGGTCATATTTCTTTATCCTGTCTTTAAGGTCAGCCAAGTTCTTTTTTAACTCTGGCCAGTGACTTAAAGACAGAAAAGGCAACCTGTCTTCCGCAAGCTCCCTTTTAAGGCGAGAACTTATTTTTGCTGCCCATTTGGACTCCTCATCAGGACTAACCTGTTGCATTCGTCCCTGATAGGCCGTGGTCCACTGAATATAATCTGGCATGGTTAGCTCCTTATTGCTTTACGCAACGCTTTGCGTTGCTGTTATTACGCCCCCTTCGGGGCTGTTATTATGCCTTCGCCTACGCTCAGGTAAACCAGTTAACGAAGAGAGCGTAATAACAGCGCGGTGCGCTAGCGAAGGCGAGCCAGAACCTCTCCTACCCTGTTCAAGGCATCGGTCAAGGTCTCTTCATCGAGGGCATAAGAAATACGTACACACCGATCATCGCCAAATGCAGCCCCGGGTACCAGTGCTACTTCTGCCTCTTCTAAAATGATCTGACAAAGTTCAGTGGAATTTTTCACTTTGTCGTTGTATATTGCATCTACTCTGGGGAATAGGTAAAAAGCCCCATCAGGTTTAGGACAGACAACATCCGGCCAGGACAAAACAATCTTTAAAGCCAGATCCCGGCGGGTTAAAAAGCTCTGGCGCATCTTTTCCACCATCTCATAAGAGCCGGTTAGCCCTGCCAGGGCTCCTTTCTGGGCTATCGAGCATATATTGGATGTGCTCTGGCCCTGAATTTTGGTCATGGCCTTAATGAGATCTTTATGGGCCAAACAAAAACCAACCCGCCATCCGGTCATGGCCATACTCTTGGACAAACCATTGACTACAGCAACCCTGTCCTTGTTCTCAGCCCAGAAACCGGCCAGAGATGCTGGTTTGGCCGGTTCATAAACTAGTTGATCATAAATTTCATCAGAAATGATAAAGATATCCTTGCTCTTGGCCCAGGCCGCCAATTCATTTAATTGCCTTTGGGAATAATGACATCCGGTAGGATTTGAGGGGGTGTTTATTATAATAGCCCGCGTCTTATCCGTGGCTGCCTCCTCAAGCTTATCCACACTGACCAAAAAATTATCTTCAGCTTCGGTCGAAACAAAGACTGGTACCCCCTGGGCAAGCTGGACCATGGCCGGATAGCTAACCCAATACGGAGCCGGGATTAACACCTCATCTCCGGGGTCCAGAAGGCACTGAAACAGATTATAAAGGCAATGTTTGCCCCCATTGGAAAGAATTACCTCTTCACGCTCAGGGCTTACCTGATAAAATCGTCTAAAATACCCACCTACTGCATCTCTAAGCTCTGGAATGCCAGGTACCGGAGTATATCTGACAAATCCCTCGTCCAGGGCCTGTTTAGTTGCCTGGATAATATGATCAGGGGTGACAAAATCAGGTTCACCCACAGCCAGACTAACCACCTTGCGGCCCTGGGCTCGCATTTCCTGAGCCTTGGCATTAATGGCCATCGTGGCCGAGGGCTGAAGGCTCAAAATCCTTTGAGATAGATTCATCCTGTCCTCCGTGCTTGAAGTTTGAAATTTGTTGTTTGCGCCTACTGATATTGGTGTTAACAAGAGAATTGGCAATAAAAAGGAAAGGTTAAACCAACTCCCACACCAAAAAATAAAAAGTTTTAACAGTACTCAGAACCATTCGGGCCTGACCCGATTCTAATGCTAGACCTTTTGTTCTAGCTATATTAAACAAAGATTAGCCCAAGGTAAAATAGTAAATTTTGGCTAAAATCCTTAAAAAGCTGCGTAAGAGCCTGTGGCCAAACCCTATTTCAAGCGCTAATTGAAAGTCCTGGTTTCTGAAATGCCTTACAAACGGCTTGGGTAATCCATCTTGGCGAAGCTTGCGGAAAAACAGAGCATCGGGATGAATGGGCTAAACCTTTTGCGACATTGACCATAACTATCGGTAATAAAAAAATATTTGTTTGCTCAAAAATATCCCATTATGCTCTGTCCGCAAGCAAGATTTAGATGGGTCCAAGTCTTTGTACCAGCATGAAAGAAACCAAGACTGGAATAAACTATGGAAATTCAGTTGATATAAAGGTTCGGCCACAGGCTCGTAAAGCAACTCATATTTTATGTTCGTCTTTTATGTTCGTCGACATTCATTGAGTTTATTGAATTTCGTTGAGATATGATTTGAAAGAGTCATGACTCCACTGCCAATTCAATAACTTTAGACCCGAATCGGGAGGAAATAGTGAAAATTTTGCGTGCCATAAGTATGGAAAAATGCATAGGTTGCTCCAGCTGCACTTTGGCCTGTGCCCGGTTGGTACATAAAACTGTGTCCTGGAAGAAAGCGGGCATCCACATTCAAACTTCAGGTGGCTTAAGCACAGGCTTCGAGGCCATTCATTGTCTGGCCTGCAATCCTGCACCCTGTATCGAACCATGTCCTACAGCGGCTTTGATCCAGCGCCCCGGTGGAGGTATTATTTTTAAATCCAAACTGTGTATTCACTGTGGCAAATGTGCAGAGGCCTGCCCTGTGAAAGCCATCTATTTTGACCCCAAAGAAAATATTCCTATTTTCTGTCTTCATTGTGGAAAGTGCGTTGATTTTTGCCCCCACCAATGCCTTGCTTATGAGTAATAATTTTTAATTTTGGATTATAAAGTTGTCTACACAAAAACAAATTTGTGTCCATGGCCAAACTTACCGAGAAAATAATTCAATCCAAAATATATCCCCAAACGGAGCATAATAATGAACAATAAATTCAAAGTCCTGGTGGTTGACTTGAGTCAAAAAAAAGCCAGCATTGAATATTTTGATCAGAGAAATAATTGGCTTGGCGGTTCAGGACTCGCGGCCGGGCTCTTTGCCCACTTTGCAGACTTAAAAGCCGACCCTTTTGATCCCTCTCAGCCCATAATCCTGGCCATTGGCCCTTTGACCGGATATTTTCCCATGATGAGTAAAACCGTGCTTGGATTTCAATCTCCCTATCACGGTCAATATGCCGAAACCCATGCCGGCGGAAGGTCAGCTCTGGCCATTCGCTTTACTGGCTATGATGCCTTAGTGATTAAAGGCCGAGCAGAGAGATTATCCTGCCTGGCCGTATCTTCAAAAAGCATAGACATCCATGAAACCCCATATTTGCAGGGACAGGATATCTTTAGAACGGGTAAAATTTTGCGCAGAGTTTATCCTGAACATTCAGGCAACCGCTCTATCTTACGCATAGGCCCAGCAGGAGAAAATCTGGCTAGTTTTGCCCTGATAAACGTAGATACCTATCGCCATTTTGGACGCCTGGGCAGCGGAGCCATAATGGGCGCCAAAAACTTGAAAGGAATAGTTCTAGCCGGTGACAGCCATATTGAGTTCGAGGCAACCCAGGGCAAAGAATACAATAAAACTTACGATGAAATTTACAGTATTATTACCAAGACCAAAGCTGTACACAAATATCACGATTTAGGGACGGCCCAGAATCTGATCCCCTTAAACGAACTCAAGGCCCTGCCATGGCGCAACCTGCAGGCCACCAAAGACACAAAAATTGAAAATATCTCCGGCGAAACCTTTGCCGAAAAGCTCCTTTTGCGTCAAACCGCCTGTGCCCACTGCCCTGTTGGATGTATCCATATCGGTCTTTTACGCGAAAAATTTGGGCCTGAACACGAATTTTTATACCGGCAGGTAGCCTATGATTATGAGCCTATTTTTGCTGTTGGCTCCATGCTGGGACTGACCCAGGAAGACTATGTCCTGACCCTGCTTGAAGACGTGGAACGCGTTGGGCTTGATGTCATAAGCACGGGAGTAGCCCTGGCCTGGGCCACAGAGGCCTTGCAAAAAGGAGTTGTCTCTTTGAGCCAGACTCTTGTTCCCCTGGAATTCGGACAACTAGGGCCATATCGCGAGGCGATCACACATCTGGCATTTAAAAAGAATGATTTTTACGCTCATCTTGCACAAGGGACGATGAAGGCCGCGGAAAAATTCGGCGGAGAGGATTTTGCCTGCGTTCTTGGTCAGGAAATGGCCGGGTATGCAACCGGAGAAGCCTATTTTGTCAGCCAGGCTCTAGGTTTCCGCCACTCCCATCTGGATAGCGGAGCATACTCCTTTGACCAGGAAGAAGATAGCAAAAATATCTCAAAGGCCATAAATTTTATGCTTGAACAGGAGAGATACCGCTGTCTCCTCAACTCTATGGTTGGTTGCCTGTTTGGACGCAAGGCCTATCCTGTGGAAAATATCTGTAAGGCACTAAACAGCCTGGGCTATTCTTATTCTAAAGAGCAGCTGGAAGAGACAGCAGGGAACATTCAGGCATCCAGGTGGGCATTAAAAATTAAAACCGGCTTTGATCCGGAACAGGTAAAAATCCCCAAACGTTATCTGGAAGTTGAAAACTGGAAGGGTAAAATTGATCCCCAATTCCTTGAACAGCTCAAAAAGGCCTATGCCCAGGAGATCAAAAAACTAAGTCAGAGTTAAGTCCGTTATCGCCAGATCCTTAAATGATGAAGAGATAGCGTATCCTAATTGCTTTGGTATCATTTGTATTATCTCCAGGATACGCTTCTCCCTTTGCCAATCATAAGATAGGCAAAGAAGGGGGGGCTATTCCTAAAGACCGCGCACTTCAGGAAGCCTATAAACCGTTTAATAACCCGTATAAAGAAATAGGAAGCGATTATCACAGAATAGCCAGAAAATTCCTAAACCGCCTGAGATATGTCTGGCGCAATAACTGGCCCTCTGTTCCTAGTGTTGTCCAATAAACAAAGTATCTGATAATAATACCAAGATTTTTATATTTTACGGACCATTTACAAGTCGCTACGATTTTTCAAAAAATTCGTTTGGTTGGAGACTGCGGCCTCATTTAATGCCTGATTTAATCTATATGCAACCTGCTTAAATAGCAGTGTCTGCTTATAACACCATGATTTTGGGTTGCTTTCAGTACTAAAAAACTAAAAGGAAATCAGATTCATGATTTAAAAAATTTCTTTGCCTTTGCCATTGACTTTTTACATCACAGAGCCTTGTTAGCTGCTTTTATTCCAGCACCAACAGATACCCAGAAACCCTATCTCTCCCTAAAACTTTTTCTGGATTTGGCCTAGATCCGCTAATGTAGTAGTACTGCTCCGACGAATCGAATCCTGAGACCTTTCGATAAACAAGATACTCGTACCCCTCGTTTTCACGAGAGGCTTTCGAATAGACGGCGGCTCCTATATATACAGGGGGCGGGTTAAATGGAACTTCCCTCTGGGGCCAACGCTTAGCTCGTGCGTGCTCTTGCTTTCTCAGAAGAATCGAGATTGCCCTATCCAAACAGTATTTAGCGTTCTCGTTTGTTGCTTCATTTGGTGGAAATTCGATATTGTATTTGATATGCCACTCTGCATCCTTTTCTGATCGAAAGACATCTGGTGTCAAGCGGCGTAGGTTTTCTAACTCTGCGGTATTAAGCCCCCATTCCATAGCGTCGAGACGCAGACGCTCATGGTCTACTTGAACATAATCGATTGGTTCCTTAACATGCTTTTCAATCCATTCTTTGTTACGGGTCCAGTAAGGTGCCTTTAGCCCACCCTTGCCGAACGCCAACAATCCAAAGCCTGTTTTGCCCTGTTCCATATCCTCCCATCTATGTATCGCATACTCGTTCTCAATTTCAACAAAGATGGCTTTACGAATCTCTATGAGAGCCTCTAAATATTTCTCACCCTGTATTAACATCGTGGCATTATTAAGAAAATCCTTCGACTCACCGTCTTCAAGAAAATCAGATAAGAAAATCTCGTGAAGGGTTTTGCCCAAAACCTGGGGAACCACTGACTCTATTACCATTTCAGCCGCATCAGCATAATTTCGAACAGTCACTGGTTCTGCTAGTTGCGCATAATGTTTTGTTATAACACGCTGCTTATTGAGTGCCTTTAGCGTACCAGACTTCGGTACTTTGACTCCAGATTTCCTTAATTCTCCAATTAGCTCGTCAAAGCTCTTCGATTCGAGTCTTTTCTGCTCGTCAACGTCACGTTCCGTTAACAAAGTCAGAAAGATTATTTCGAGAGCATCTTGAAGAAGAAGTAAGCCTGCAGAACACATATGGCGGTCACTCGAGTCGATGAGCCCCTTCGCTTCATCGTAAAGTATCCGGGCAGTTATCAAGGAATGAATAGTGATTGGTTTCACAACCCACCTATTTCGGAGCACATAACGTTCTGCATAACCGGCTCCCGAACGTCAGCAAGGGAACCAAACTATCACACGGTTTGGCACTCCGGTTGATGCGTTTGTTATGTGCTATGTTAAGTTATCCAACTACGTTCCCCATATTTATTTTTTAAATTACTCACAAAATCGGGCTCAACCTGACGATCAAACGCAATAAGACCTTTTACATAATTTTCCATGCTCAACTGAATTTTAAAGCCTCTCCTTATAGCGTGCACTGAGATTCAAGTTTATTGTGATTTTTTTAGATAATCGGTCCTTATTACTATCAACTAACAAGCCTAATACTATCTTCCTGGCCCATGGAGGTATAATCAGTTTTTTTAAACATTGAGTCTCAACCATACTACAGCGATTTGTTGAGTATACAATAAATTATAGCACGCTCCTAGCATATTGCCTTAAAAGATAAGCTCCTTTCTTTGTAAGATCGCCATCAGAATTAACTAGGTCATATTGTTCCATAAGACTAATGATTTCTTTAGGTAAATCATCCTTTATACGACTAAACCTGCGCTGGACTAAAGGCGAAGGTCTTTGTGTAACATACTCTGGCTCCATCATGTGAATAAGGGGACCTCTGATAAATGAACGAAGTTTGGGATCGATAGCTATTTCATTTTCATCTCTCACCCGAGCTCTTTCAGCGATACTCAATCTATGCTTAAAAAAACTTAATTCTTGGCGTGCATCATTTAATGCTTCCTCTTTTTCTCTAAGTGCATCTAAGAATTGTTTCTTTTCTTCATGACGTAATTGCGCCTTACTAACAAGATCTTCAATTAGTTTTTCTTTTTCTTTAATTATTTTTTCCAACTCCTTTTCTTCTTTTTTTACTTCTTTTTTTGCATCGCTTATTTCCAATCTATTTGGAAGTTGGTTAAAACGATCTTGCATTCCTTTATATGCTTCATCTAGATGCCGAAGCTTTTCACCAAAACCGCTTTCAATGCGAACCAATAGATTGGCTATGTCTCTTGTAAATTTATAGGTATTATCATAAAATGTATTGCTAGAATCAGTAGCTTTAAAGTAAAACATTGCGGCAAGTCCGACTGAGAATAGCGCCAATAGCAGAGAGAGAAAAGAAGTGAAATCAAATTGTAAATTAAGAGGAGTTTGAATTACTTTGTAACAAAAGACACCCGTTAATGCTATTATCACAATGCTTTTTACCCACCAAGGAATGCTATTATCCAACCTCACTTTATTGGATTTGTCTATCATTTTCTAACTCCAATTGACAGACTCAACTTATTTTATATCATTATACCTACCAAACTTTTTTCACATTTTTTTCTTTCGCTACCTCAAAATCTACTTTTGGTCAAAAGAAATTCAAAAAACACTTATTTGTCTCACAAAATCTATTACTTTCAGTTACTTGCGAACAGTTTTATCTTTAAACCGTTACTCATACTATCATCTTTTTTAGCTATATTTAAGACAATAAAATTAATAGAGTGCCTCCTTGCAATATAAAATTGATATTTCTAATAAAAAAGTAATAAGGCTATAAGTTAATAAAAAACTATATTATTATACTAAAAAAATTCCCAAACTATCTCCAGCAAAATACTCAGGTATGGTCTTAACAGTTTGTAGGCAAAATTTCGGTTCTTCGACGCCTAATGTGGAAATATTAGTTTTTGATGTTCTTTGAAAGAATG
>NZ_CEYAEZ010000033.1:0-24891 GCF_982781345.1 Desulfovulcanus sp. | reverse complement strand
AGGTAGTTGAGATGACGTTCAGTCAGCCCAGGATAAAAATCAAGTAGAGGTTTTTTAGTTCTTTTTTTTAAATATATCATAACAAACTTCTTTTATGCTTAAGGAGTTATTGCCAAAATTTTTCTTATTAATCAATATTTTTTTGTGTTACATTTTATTGCAACACTGCGTTTTTGCAGTCAAATCTTGATAAATTGAGCAAAAAATATCTTGGCCATGGACAACCCCAAGCTTGCAAATTACTTATTTTGAGTGGGGCGTATCCAACCCCAGCCAATTTTGAATCTCTCGCCCGCTCCCATTGGTCGCTAGAGGCGGGGAGACACAGAAGTTCTTGCTGCCTGTCCGAGCTGGGCATGCAGCAAGAAAGCTCATAAGGCTGGCGTCTTTTCCCTGCCTTGTTAAGTTCAACTAAACAGGGCTAGCATTCTCGCATTTAACAGGATGAATGCCGGAAGCAAAAGAAGTGTCCGATACGATAAAAACCGAATTTCAAATATCCTTCTCTGCCTAAAAGGACTGGACAGCAGAGCTGTCAGCAAGTCGCTGGCAGCGATAGTCTGCGTCCATCTGCGTGAGTCTGCGGTTAAAAAGAGCGTGGGGGCTGATGGCAGGTGCAGTTATCGGATGCACACAGTCGCACACCTACAAAAGTGTGCTTTAATGTTGCTCACGGACTGATTGCAAATATTCTCTAAAAAAGGCCCAGAATATGCCCAGAAAAAAAGAGCTCGCCAAGCTAACCATGACTATTTGACTACGTTTTGGTTTGAATTTACGATCCGGCACATAGGGTGGATCAAGGATTTTAAACCCAAATTCACGATTGACCTTGGCCATGACTTTGCGCTCCAAGTTTTGCGCTATCAATGTCTGCAATTTCTGACGCAAAAGGGGGTCTGTAGTCCGGGGCAGTTCCAAGTGAAGGTTGGCTAAATTCTTCTCGGCCGTGACTATGGCCTCTGAACTCATGTAGTCCTTAAGTGACTGCAAAAGTATTTCTGATAACCAGGCTGCCTTTGCCGGGTCATAGAAGTCTGCAGATACTTTTATAGTTCCAAGTCTCTTATCCTCGGTAATACTATAAATACCATTCAGAACCCTGAGCCCATCATTTAGTGAAGGCGCATCATTTTTCTTTTTATCTTTGCCTGCTGAAGCAGGCAAAGAGCGCGCCCTCTGCACAAGATATGAAAAAAATCGGCGAGGAAGTTTCAGAAGATTGTCCAATGAAAACCCCTCTTCACCCTTTTTCCAGCTTTTTTTTTCCTCATCCCACCTTTCAAAAAAAAGCACTGGCAAAAGCTCATGTTTATTCATTAAAACTTCTCGCAATTGTCTGGTCTGCAAAAGTGTGATGATCTCTGACGTACCTGCAGAGCCGGGCATATGCAATCCAGCTAGGCCACGCAACGCACCCAGAGGGCCTAAATTCGAACCTTTTCCATTTCCTGTTGGAATGATAATGGCAGTGGAGCGATAAATATTGGGAGAGAAAACAGCAACATATAAGCCCACTAAAAGACCTAAAAAGGTAATAATGAAAGTACTTAGTTTTCTTTTTTTCAGGATTAAAAAAAGACTATAAAGGTCAATCTCCTTGGGCGGGACAGGAGGCATAAAAGACCCGCCTGTATTGTTGTATGGGCAAGATATTTGCCCACCAGAGGATGTATGTTCATTGTGATTTTCTGGCACTATCTTTCCTATCTTTTTCTTATTTTCTTTTAATTTTACCGCAGAAACAATTATTTTTATAGAGAATGAGAGGATGAGTAGAAGGGAGAATGGGCAGAAGCCACTTTACTTACCTCTATAGCCATCCATCCCCATCTACACATTCTCCCTTCTACCCATTTACCCTATTAAACCTTAACCTCTTTTATTTTTAACCGCAGACGCACGCGGACTAACGCAGACATTCTTGTTCGGCAGACTTTGCCGAACAAAAACCTGACGGCCTTACAGGCCGTGGTTAAGCTTAATAACAATTACTTTCCGGGTATGATGATAGCCGTATCCGACACAATAAGAGCCGAATCTCTAATATCCTTCCCGGCCTTTCAGGCCGGGACAGCAGAGCTGTCAGCAAGTCGCTAGCAGCGATAGTCTGCGTCCGTCTGCGGTTAAAACAGTGCATTGTTGCATCTCGCAGGGAGGGCAAATAAAACTCAGCACCTCAAGCGAACAAAGTGAGCGGGCGAGAGAGATTGTTTTTTAAATTGAAAACTAATTATTTAATCAAACTAGCTAGTTTACAGTAACACTTGCTTCAATAGTGTCCATGGGCAAATCAGGAGAATAAATGATTAAATTATAAGAGCCTGGGTAAGAGATTTGATGCAACGCATCATCACTTTGAGTTTCATTGACGATCTTATTCTCAATCTTTGAGAGATCGTATGTAACCTGAGTACTGGTTGTTAGTATCAACTGATCTCCTTCAATATTTGTAAAGGTGACATCAATCTGGTTACCATTTGAATCAGTACCTTGAACACGCAAACCAGCATCACTTGCAACTGTAAGAGAGGTAATATTTTCACCATCTACACTTATACTTACCCCATTCAATGTCACGGTAGCCTCTCTGTTAGAACTAGTATCATTTATTTGAAGAATAAACCGCACATTGGTAAAATCTTTTAATACACCAGCAGACTCTTGAAGCAAGAATCCGATTGCAAACTGCTTATTCGATGATAAAGTTGTACCTGAAATAGTACTGCCCCATTTTCCTGTGCTATTATCTAATACAAACGACTCTCCTGCCAATGAAACAGAGCTAGCATCAAAGCTAAATGAGGTTACTGTTTGATCTTCAACTGTGCCTGTAGCATTGTCAGTAGCTTGAGTTATTGCTGTAGAATTAGTTACAAGTGTGTCCAGCAAAGCAGTGGAGTTTTGATCAATGGCGTTAGCTATATTTGTAAACTGAGATGTAAGGTCTAAATTACCAAGCGCTGTTGCATTTATACTGAGTGTACCGTTATAGTCTGCATTATTTTCTGTAGCGTTATCTAGTCCTTGAAGTCCATCTCTTGTTGCATTGGCGAAGATGCCTCCCATTTCACTATCACTAATGTCTGCCAATTCATTTTTATTAGAAATTATAATTCTAAGATTCTCGTTGAGCGTGTTCGCCAGTTGTTCAGTGCCTTTAGCCAAAATTTCTGGATCACTAATGTTAGTTGTAATTGCCATG
Organism: Desulfovulcanus sp.; assembly: GCF_982781345.1. Classification (NCBI taxonomy): domain Bacteria; kingdom Pseudomonadati; phylum Thermodesulfobacteriota; class Desulfovibrionia; order Desulfovibrionales; family Desulfonauticaceae; genus Desulfovulcanus; species Desulfovulcanus sp. Next base: position 21,686 of record NZ_CEYAEZ010000033.1, on the reverse strand, counting down.
ATCTGTAATGACGAAGCAACCATCAAGGCCAACTGAACGTAAGCTCCATTAATGCTTCCTGAAACATAATCAGCATCCGCAGTAACTCCCAAGTCCGTTAGAGACTGTTCAATTTCTGGATTTACCGCAATAAGTGTAGTCAGTGGTGTGATGTTGTTTGCACCTGGTTGGGCCATCAGTACGCCCTCAAAGGTTTGGTTTGTCGAGGTATCAATGCCGCCAAATGCCAATAATGTGGAATTTGCATAATAAGTAGTTGGAATAGTAAAACTATTATAAGTTCCATTTTGGTCGGTTGTTTGAGTGTCTGAATCACACTGACCATCATTATCATAATCAACACATACAGTAGCTCCACTTAGATAGCCGTCTATAACCTGACCGCCGCTAAGAGTTGAAGTCGTTATGCCATCTTCGCCTCCACCTCCCCCGCCGCAAGCAGCAGTTAAAGAGATAAGACCCCATGCACAAAACCAAGCCAAAAATTTCAAGCCTTTCATCTTAAAAACCCCTTTTTAAACAGGTTAGCCACTTATATTCTAATTCGACTTTCTAAGTTATTTCTCTGAAACATGCCGACCCAGCACCAACTATATAAAAATTCGTTTCGACCTAAGCGGTTCTCCAATATCCTCGAAGTCGAATTCTCTTAACATGAGGCCTAAAACAGATAACTCACACCCACCTCGGCCCAACCATAAGGATGATCAAAGGTGGTTTGTGTATATTTATTATATAAAAATGGAACAACACCGTTAAATTGACTGTGAAGATAAGTGCCACCTACATGCAGGATGATATTTTGGGTCAAAAGATAAGCAATGTCCGCTCTAATTATTTGATTTTTCGGAGCATAATTGATGTCTGCATCCCTAAAAAGATACATGTAAGTATATTCAATATGAGTTATGGTATCATAAGGAGTCTGAAAGAACAAAGAAAAACCAGCACTTATATATTTCTCCTCTCTTGACATATCCAAAGGAAAGTCAGGCAAATATGACATGTAACCATCCGGAATCATATCCTTTAAATTAGTATCCATTTTAGTATCTATATGCGTATAACCAAGTTCAAAAAAAATATTCGGATAAAACTTTTCCCACGCTTTGCCCAGCGTAAAGCGTATGTATCCTGTATAGTCCTGCAAATCTTCCATCCTCAATTCAGGTTCTGCTGTTTTAGGCAGGCCATAACGAACTACCATATCAGGATACGTTAAAACATACCACACATATTGACTATCTACTTCCAGATTTAAATTTGATTTGAACTTGTGCAAATAGTAATTAATATACTCAACATTTGTGACAGAGGTATCCTTTATCTGATCATATTTTACCCCTATATCTACGGCAAAACAGCCATTCAAAGAATATCTGGCTGAAAACTTTAAGCCGGAGAGATTTAAGTCCACGCCCTGATATCCAAGGGTACGATAATCATAGCCAAAAGAGAGCATCAAATGGTGAGTCAAGCCATAATGTACGCCAAGGCTTAATGCTCTATAATCCCCAAAGGAAAAATTGCTGCTCACTGCCAACTTATCCTTCTCCTTTTCTCTAAAACCAAACACATCTACAGCATCATTGAAAACGGCATACCGCAGGTCTAATTCCAACTGGCCTTTTGGCAAAACCATTGAGGCAGGAAAATCGTCTGCTGCATAAGTGAGATACAGGGGAAACTCCTCTGCCTTTAGCTCAGCTCTGTTAAAAGTTATAATAAATAAAGTTATTAAAATTATAAGTTCAACATTCAACCTTCGAAGTTCAACGTTATCTTTCGATTTAAAGTTGTTTAACAGAACCGCAACCAATCGTACTCTGAAACATCCAGCATTCCACATTTATCACCCTAAAATTTCGATTTTCAGCTTTGGCATTCATAATCGCTTACAAAATTTGAATTTTTTGCAGAGGTATCTTTACGTCGAACCATTTAAAATAATGTCGTCATAATCACACCTGTTGTTACAGCGAGCTGAAAGAGGATTTGTGTAATGTCTTTTGTTGATCTGAGCCAAGCGATGCGGTCCAATTTTTCCGGCACGATAATGGTATCTCCCGGTTCAATGTTGAAACGATGCGAGCGTTCCCAGCGATTTAAGCGTTCATTCCACTGAAATCCCCAGGTGAGACCTTTATGCGGTCTTACAGCGCTGCCATCTGCCTTGAGAATATACGTCGCGTCTTTGTCCGCGTTTTGGGAGTATCCTCCTGCCAAATCAATATAACCGGATATCTTTTTCCCATGCCGGAAGATAAAAGCTGTTTGATTATACACCGCGCCAAGAACCTGCACGGTCGCCGGATTTTGTGGGATATTGAGCTTATCTCCATCTTCAAGTTCCACATCATCCGAGTAATCTTTAAATTCTACTAAAGGTTTTATGTCTATAACCAGCCTACCTTTGGCCTTTACTTCCCTGAGCCTGGCCAGAAATTTCTCATTTATTTTGCTCTCTTCCAGATAAATCTTTGATTCATCACCCGTAAGAGCAGTGGCAGTTTTAGCACTGCCCGCGGATAATAATTCCTGTTCCAGCTTGTCGACCATCTCATTGAGGCGCTTTTGCTGCAACTTACGCACCCGTTCTCTGGTAAAAATAGCGCCTCTTAGATAAGCGTTTTTAGTGAAACCACCTGCACGCTTGATTAAAGATGACAACCTTTCGCCTTTTTTAATTAAATATTTGCCCGGAAAAATAACTTCCCCTTCAATCTCTACGTATTTTTCCCTGCCCCAATCAGCTATCTTTTTGATAAAAATCTTATCATACGGATGAAGTAGAATATTGTGCTGAGGTTCATCACTAAGTGCCAGCTCAAGATTTATAACCCGATGCTCATACTCTGCCAGAGTATTATTGATAATTTTATAAGAAAATACTTCTCCTTCCTTTAAGTAAGCAGAATCTTTAACATTGCCTCCGGCAAAAACCAGGTCTTTAACTGTCATCCCCTCCACAAAAGGGTATGTGCCTGGCTTGTTCACTTCCCCATAAATAGTCACCGTCTGTTCTGGCATATATTCTGATAGAGAGTGAACAATAATCTGATCCCCGTCCTTTAAAAGTAGATTATGTTCTTGGACGCCCAGTAATGCCTTTTTTAAATCAAATAATACTAACGATCTTTTTCTTTGCTTTTTGTCTATACGGTAAAGCTCTGCCTTTTCTAAGTAAGCATCTTTTGCCAACCCACCGGACTGCAAGATTAAATCCTTGATGCGAAAACCCTTTTCAGGGATTTGATATGTTCCGGGCTTTCGCACCTTACCTTTGATGACAACAGTTGGCTTAGATTCAAAAAACCACTTGGAAAAAACATATATCCGGTCAAGGGGATGGAGCTCTAAATCCGCCCCCTTTGCCAGAACAATCCGGGCCAGATTAAAAGGGACAAGTTTTATTCCTCCTGTTGGCAGAACAGCCCTTTTAATCAATGCATAATCAAAACAGCTGTCAGGCTGCAGGCTCTCAGGCCCTTTGATGATCTCACGTAAGGTCAGGCCTGGATGCCAGGCATAAGTGCCAGGCCGCAAAACATTGCCATAGAGCTCAACCCTGTTGGCTGTCTCCGGAATAATGGAAAATATCTTGATCAAATCCCCATCCTGCAGGGAAAGTTGTTTTAAATTTTTCGCATCCCTGGCATTTATATCCACTACCTTTTTCCATGCATGCTTCTCAGCCCTTTCCACCTGAATCATCTGTTTCCAGGCCACAGGCGTTAAGGCGCCGGCCAACTCTAAAGCCTCGACCAGGTTTGTTTCTTGCATGAGTTCATAAATGCCAGGCCTTCTGACATTGCCGGCAATACCTACCAGAGGGCCAGCCAAGGGCACAAAAACAATATCTCCATTTCTAAGTCGTCTATCCTTGCTTTTATCTCCATTAAGGAGGAGAGAATAAAGGTCTAACACACTTATGGTCTCATTTTCCCTTTTTAAAGAAATTTTTCTCAGGGAACCACGCCCTGTTGGGCCGCCAGCCGCTATCAGGGCATCCAGCATAGTGGTCATAGCTGTAAGATTATATGGACCGGGCCTTTGTACTTCACCCAGTACAAAAACCTGAAATTGATGCAGCCTGGAGAGAGTAATAGCCACGTCAGTCCCGGTAATCCTGGTAGCCTGCTTAACAAGAAATTTTTCCATCTGCTCATAACGCATGCCAGCAACTGTTAACGGGCCGATTTGTGGAAACATAATTCGTCCATCCACGCCAACACGCAGGGTGTATTGAGTGTTGATCCGTCCCCAGACAAAAACCTGGATCTCATCTCCGGGACCTATAATGTAATCAGGGGCCACAGGCTGGGCAGGTATAGGCTTGGCGGGGCCATGCTGAAACAGATTGTATCCGAATGGCCTTAACTCGGTGCTGACCTTTAAGGCACCTGTCTTGTTCGTTAGATATTGTCGAAAGAGGGAAACAACGTCATCGTTTTTTTTTCTGCTCCCATCCGGAGTTTGAGAAGGTTGCTGTTTTTGCCCTCTCCTCTCCAGAGACTCAATCAGTCTTTTCCCTTCTTCAACCTCGGCCGGCTTTAATCCCTTAAATTCAGGATTGTTTTTTATTGCATCTATAGCCTCTGGGGTAAGCTCCCCACCACCTTGTTTTTGGACTTCCTGCTTAATCACCTCCTGCTGACCAGGAGTAAAGGTTCCAAGTAGTTGCTGCCCTGTTGGGGTAAGAGAACCTGAAGAACCTTGCATGGAAGCACTTGCCTGCACTCCTGCCCTGACAGATCCGCTCTCATCTAAAACAACCGTTCCAGGAGTTTGAAATGCATACAATGGCCCTGTCAGGGAATAACAAACAAGGCAACACAAACAAAAAAAATATTTTGTCATATAGTTCTCTCCTTCACTCTTTAACAGCGAGACATTCGCGACCGTAAGAAACAAGTGGAGACGCTGGCTATTAAATCCCTCTCCTTTCGTCCAAAAAGATTATAAATTATGTGCAGTTAATACATTATCAATTATTTCAATATAAACACGTATATTTTACAAAATTAAGACTACACTACTAGTGCATTAATAACAATGCCTAATTCAATAATATTTTTTTTAAAAAATTAAATAAAATTATTTTTTTGGATCCAGTTAAGCTTTTTCATCACGTTTTAACAATTGATATCAACTACATAATCGCAAATTGATAAAATTAAACTCAAAAAAATATGCCTTGCAATTTAAGATAAATTTGTGATTGAAGCTTTAAAAAAATTGATAAAATATTAGGCGATCAACATGACAAAAATTTGAGCAAGCACTACTTTCATTGTCCTACCTGTAAAATTATTAAATTTTGAATTTAGCTTGCTTCATTTGAAAATTAACTCGATTTTGCTTCTTTTTTTGTAAAATTCAGCGATTGTCAGGCCAAAGCTAATTTGCTCTCTTCATACTGGCAAAAAGTGAAATGAAATACTCAAACCCAAATGGAAGGAAGAGAGGGAGTCGACTCTAAAGACTCAGGGCTTGAGAGAGGCATTCGTGGGCGCAGCCGATAGGTTCCACTTTGCTTGAGTAAGGGGAGTAGGTGAGTGGTTGAGTAGGTGAATAGAAATTTAGTCGGGCGTATCCGACCAGGTGCACTGACGCTTTCCCGGCTAATTTTTGAATCTCTCGCCCGCTCCCGTTGGTCACTAGAGAGGCGGAGACACAGAAGGGCTATCTCATCTAATTGTGCTATACTTTCAATATGTTAAAAAACATTACCTCGCGCCAAGCCGCAAAGGCGCTAACTTTTTTGATCTGGCTTTAGATTAAACCCAGATCAAAGCCTTTCGGCCCTTCGGGCCGAGGGGTTTTTGTTCGGCTTGGAACTCAAGCTGAACCAAAACTGTCTTTTCCTCGGCGTCTTTGCGGCTTGGCGCGAGATTATTCTTTAAAATTAAATGAGATGGCCCTGAGACACAGAGGTTCTTGCTGGCCGCCCGAGCTGGGCATAACAGCCAAGAAAGCTCGCTGAGTTATTCTCAGGGAAAGGGGTTTAATGGCTAGATTTACTAAGCAGATGTAAGCTCTTATTTGAAAAAAACAAAAAGCCTCTAACCCGCTGGTTAGAGGCTTAGAATTATTTTCCAACCAAAAGTGCCAACCTTTACTTTGGCCTTTTTGGTTTGTCTTCTATCTATTTGATTTTATTTGGCGTCCCCAGGGGGATTTGAACCCCCGTTACCGGCGTGAGAGGCCGGCGTCCTAGGCCACTAGACGATGGGGACATCAAAGGGGACATAAAAAATGGTGGGCCGTGCAGGGATCGAACCTGCGACTCTCTGCTTAAAAGGCAGATACTCTACCGACTGAGTTAACGGCCCAACCAAAGAAGAAACCTCTTTATTGCTCTCCAATGAAAATGTCAAGATTATTTTTCTTTTTTGGGCTCAATTTTTTCCAATCCACCCAAATATGGCTGAAGCACTTCCGGAACAAGCACGCTACCATCTGCTTGCTGATAATTTTCCAGGATGGCCACCAAGGTCCTGCCTACAGCCAAGCCAGAGCCATTTAATGTATGGACAAGACGGGCCTTTTTACTGTCCTTGGGTTTAAATTTGATATTGGCCCGCCTGGCCTGAAAATCCTCAAAATTAGAACATGAAGATATCTCTCTATACTTGCCCTGGCCGGGCAGCCAGACTTCAATGTCATAGGTCTTGGCAGCGGAAAAGCCCAAGTCTCCGGTGCACAACGTGACCACCCGATAATGTAGTTTCAGTTTTTGCAAAATACTTTCAGCATGTCCGAGCAAAGTTTCTAATTCCTGATAGGAACTATCAGGATGGGCAAAACGGACCAACTCTATCTTGTTAAATTGATGCTGCCTGATAATGCCTTTGGTGTCCTTGCCATATGAACCGGCCTCGGAACGAAAACAGGGGGTATAGGCGACGTAGGTCAAGGGTAGATCCTTTTCCTCCAAAACTTCATTTCGATGGATATTGGTCACAGGCACTTCAGCCGTAGGAATTAAATAATAATCCCAGTTTTCAAGTTTAAACAAGTCCTGCTCAAATTTAGGCAACTGCCCGGTTGCTGTCATGCTTGCCCGGTTAACTATGACAGGAGGCAAAACTTCTGTGTAGCCGTTTTCAGTAGTCTGCACATCAAGCATAAAATTAATCAATGCCCGCTCTAAGCGAGCTGCCCAGCCCCAATAAAGGGCAAATCTTGAGCCGGTTATCTTGGCTGCGCGATCAAAATCCAGCCCGCCCAAACTGACCCCAATTTCCCAGTGCTCTTTGGGCTCAAAATCAAACGTGGGCTTGTCTCCCCATTTTTTCTCCTCTTTATTGTCCTGCTCATCTTTGCCCACGGGCACACTTTCGTGGGGAATATTTGGAATGGACAAAATCCACTCTTGAACTTCCTCTTCAACTTGCTTTAGTTCCTTGTCCAACTCTTTGATTTTCTGGGACAAGCGGCCAAGTTCGGCAAAAAGATCACCGGGGTCCTGGCCTTGCTTTTTCATCCTGGCCACCTGCTCCGAAGCCCTGTTTCGCTCCATTTTTAGGGCTTCAACCTCTTGGAGCAGAGCCCTGCGCTTATTATCCAGATCTTGATACTCTGTAAGGTCCAGATTGGAATTTCTCTGTTGTAGTGCTTTCACAACCAAGTCAAAATTTTTCCGAATAAACCTAATATCCAACATAATTATATCTCCTGCCTTAATTTCTTAGTGCCGAGGTCTAAAGGTCAGCTCTCGCGACTTGAAACATAGGTCAAAACTTTTGCTTGTGCATCATCTCTTTATTATTTAGTACCCAACCAAACTAGCTGCCCAAAACTTTAGGTTTTGTCAAAATTTTGCGAAAAATCGTCATTCCTCGGAGCTTGAAAACTATTCTTATTAACGCCATTCCCCCACGATCCTTGCTTGCCTACTCAAACCCCCAACTAGATAACCACCTAATAATTTTGGCAATTTTTCTCATCAAGAAAAAATTTTAAAATTTTATTAGCACTCACTCTTGACGAGTGCTAATACGATGTTTATATGGCGGAACGACTTTGAGGATCAGAAAATTTTAAAACTCAAATGGAGGTGAATAGCATGAACTTAAAACCTTTACACGATCGTGTTCTGGTTAAACGTTTGGAAGAAGAGGAAGTAACCAAAGGTGGAATCATCATTCCTGATACTGCAAAAGAAAAGCCCATCAAGGGTGAAGTTGTTGCTGTAGGCCCTGGCAAAATAGCCGATGATGGCAAAACCATCCCTATGAGCGTCAAGGCAGGGGATAAAATCTTATTCAACAAATATGCCGGCACTGAAGTCAAAATTGATGGTGTTGAACATCTGGTAATGCGCGAAGACGATATTTTGGCTATCATCGAAAGCTAAAGCAACAACAAAATATTAAGGAGGAGAAAATATGTCTGCAAAAATTATAAAGTTTGATGCTAAGGCACGGGAAAAACTTAAAAAAGGTGTAGACGCCCTAGCTGAAGCTGTAAAAGTAACACTGGGCCCCAAAGGCCGCAACGTAGTAATTGAAAAGTCTTTTGGCTCTCCATTAATTACTAAGGATGGTGTTACCGTAGCCAAAGAAATCGAGCTCGAAGACAAGTTCGAGAACATGGGAGCCCAGATGGTTAAAGAAGTAGCCAGCAAGACAAGTGATGTTGCTGGTGACGGTACCACCACAGCAACTGTTCTCGCCCAAGCTATCTTCACCGAAGGCCTGAAGCTCGTAGCTGCTGGCCGCAATCCCATGGCTATTAAGCGCGGTATTGACAAGGCCGTTGATGCAGTTGTTGCTGAGCTGGAAAAGATTGCCAAACCTACCCGCGATCAAAAAGAAATCGCCCAGGTTGGAACCATTTCAGCCAACAATGACGCCACCATCGGTAACATTATTGCCGAGGCCATGAACAAGGTTGGTAAAGAAGGCGTTATTACTGTTGAAGAGGCCAAAGGCCTGGAGACCACCCTGGATGTGGTTGAGGGTATGCAGTTTGATCGCGGATATCTTTCCCCATACTTTGTTACCGACCCAGAAAAGATGGTCTGTGAGCTGGATGAGCCTCTGATTCTCATCAATGAGAAGAAGATCTCCAACATGAAAGATCTCTTGCCTGTCCTCGAGCAGGTAGCCAAGATGGGCAAGCCACTGCTCATTATTGCTGAGGACGTAGAAGGCGAAGCATTGGCCACACTGGTAGTAAACAAACTTCGCGGCACCTTGCAGGTAGCTGCTGTTAAAGCTCCTGGCTTTGGTGAACGCCGCAAAGCCATGCTGCAAGATATTGCCATCTTAACCGGTGGCCAGGTTGTTTCTGAAGATCTTGGCATCAAGCTGGAAAACATCACCATCAATGATCTGGGTCAGGCCAAACGCGTTGTCATCGACAAAGAGAACACCACCATTGTTGACGGCGCTGGTAAGCCTGAAGATATCAAGGCCAGGGTTAAACAGATCCGGGCTGAAATTGAAGAGACCACCTCTGACTACGATCGTGAAAAATTGCAGGAGCGCTTGGCCAAAATCGTTGGCGGCGTAGCTGTAATCAATGTCGGTGCAGCCACCGAGACCGAGATGAAAGAGAAGAAGGCTCGCGTCGAGGATGCCTTGAATGCAACTCGGGCTGCGGTTGAAGAAGGTATTGTACCTGGCGGTGGCGTTGCCCTGATCAGGGCTATGAACTGCCTGGACGACGTAAAGCCTGCAGATGATGACGAAGCCGCAGGTGTTGAAGTAGTCCGCAAGGCTATCCAGGCTCCTCTGCGTCAAATCTGCCGCAATGCTGGCTTTGAAGGCGCAGTAATCATCGAAAAGGTTAAAGAAGGCAAGGATGGCGAAGGCTTTAATGCTGCCACTGGAGAGTTTGAGGATCTCATCAAAGCCGGTGTAATTGATCCTAAGAAAGTAACTCGTATCGCTCTCCAGAATGCTGCTTCTGTAGCTTCCTTGCTCCTGACTACTGAGGCAGCCATTGCTGAAAAACCCGAAGAAAAGAAAGATATGCCTCCAATGCCTGGCGGCGGAATGGGCGGCATGTACTAATATAAAATACATAAACAAAATAAACAAAGATACCGAAAAAGGCCGGACAAGTTCCGGCCTTTTTATTTATAAAAGCTCATATTTTAACCGCAGACCCACGCAGATGGACGCAGACAAGCGCGCCCTGCGACTTGCCGGTCGCGCTGCTGTCACGGCCTGAAAGGCCGGGAAGGATATTTGAGTTTCGACTCTTGTCGTATCGGATACGGCTATCAGCACACCTGGAAACTAATAGTTACTAACCTTAACCACGGCCTGAAAGGCCGTCAGGTTTTTGTTCGGCAACGTCTGCCGAACAAGAATGTCTGCGTTAGTCTGCGTGGGTCTGCGGTTAAAAAGTGCATTAGATGGTTTACCCAAGCCTTTTGTAATGCATTTCAGAAACCAACACTTTCAACCAGCGGATAAGCATAGGGTTCAGCCACTGGCTCTAAAGTTGCGTCAAACGGATTGTTGTGTTTAAATCGAAATGAGTTTGACTTGATACCCTAACCTTTAAGCCCTACACTGTATTTCTATGCACGGAGGAAATATCTGGGCGGCAGCCAAGCGGATTGGTTGTTCGCCTCGAGAAATTTTAGACTTTTCCGCCAGTATCAATCCTCTTGGCCCGCCAGAATGGGTTGGCCGGATGATGGGGGAGAATTTATGGCAAATCGCCCATTATCCAGACCCCCACAACCAGGAACTCAAACAAAACGCATCTGTTTTTTACGGTGTTGCCCCTGAAGAAATTGTTGTCGGTAATGGGGCATCAGAGATACTCTCTGTGATTCCCAGAGTATTCCCTGCACGCCAGGCCGTTATCCCGGTACCTTCTTATGTAGAATACGAACGTATAGCTAATACATATGGACTAGGGATAAAATATATCTTTCTTAAAGAGGAAAACAATTTTCAACTGGATTTGCAGGAGTTAGAGCAATCTCTAAAAGAGCCGGCCCTGGTCTTCCTTGGGCAACCAAACAATCCTACAGGGCAGACAATCCCTGCCCAAAAACTAGCCAGCCTGGCCCAAAATCATCCCCAAAGTTTTTTTATTATCGACGAGGCCTTTGCTGATTTTACGCCGTCCATTTCGCGCATGTTTTTATTTGCCCTGCCCAATGTAATCACGATTATCTCTTTGACCAAATTTTTTGCGCTACCTGGTCTAAGGATTGGACTAGCCATCGCCCGCAAACCACTTGCCCGCAAAATAGAAAATTTTCTTCCACCCTGGTCGGTTAACTTCCTGGCCCAAAAAATTGCTGCCGCTGCCTTGAATGACCAAAACTATGTTTGCCAGACCCATAAAACCCTGCCCCAGTTCAAGGAAAAATTTATCTCGGCTCTAAAAGAGCTCCCGGAACTGACGATTTTCCCAGGCCAAGCCAATTTTATCCTGGTCAAACTCAACAAAAAGAACCTTACCTCTACCTACCTGGCCGAGAAATTACTACCTCAAAAAATTCTTATCCGCACATGTACCAACTTTAAGGGGTTGGGCTCTAAGTTTTTTCGCCTGGCAATAAAAACGCCTGAACAAAACCAAACCCTGGTCAAAAGCTTAAGAACTATCTTATCTGGTTTCTCATCTTCTCAAGCTCTCATCTTCCCAACCTCCAATCTTCCTAACTTCCCGACTTCACAACGGATCCGTCACCAAAAAAGAAAAGCAAAAGCGATCATGGTCCAGGGGACCAGTTCCAATGCCGGCAAAAGTATCCTTGCTGCTGCCCTGGGGCGAATTTTTCTTCAGGATGGTTTTAAAGTTGCCCCGTTTAAAGCCCAAAACATGTCTCTGAACTCGTTTGTCACCCGGGAAGGATTGGAGATGGGCCGGGCCCAGGTAGTCCAGGCCCAGGCCTGTCGCCTGGACCCGGATGTACGCATGAATCCTGTTTTGCTCAAACCCAATTCTGAAACAGGATCCCAAATTATTGTCTTGGGCAAGCCTGTAGGCAATATGAATGTCAACGAATATATCCGGTTTAAGCCAAAAGCCTTCCGGGCAGCGCAAAACGCATTTGACCAACTGGCCAGCGAATTTGAAATTATAATTTTAGAAGGAGCGGGAAGCCCGGCTGAAATTAACTTAAAAAGCCACGACATAGTCAACATGAGTATGGCCAGATATGCTGAGGCCAAGGTCTTGCTTGTCGGAGATATAGACAGAGGAGGTATATTTGCCTCTTTTGTGGGCACTCTGGCCCTTCTTGAAAAATGGGAGCAGGATTTAATCTGTGGCCTGGTCATCAATAAGTTTCGCGGGCAAAAAGACTTGCTGAAGCACGCATTGGACTTTTGCTCATTATCAACAGGCAAGCCTTTCCTGGGCATTGTCCCTTATATTGACAGGCTGGGTCTGCCAGAGGAAGATTCCGTAAGCTTTAAAGATAACTTCAGCCTGTCCCGACAAGGCGGGACAAAATCTGCAGACAAAGTAGTCATAGGAGTCATGGACCTTCCACACATTTCCAATTTCAATGATATTGATCCCCTCTACCTTGAACCTGACGCAGAGGTAGTCATTTTAAAATCTGCAACAGATATTAAGCAGATGGACGCCCTTATCTTGCCCGGCAGCAAAAATGTCTTTGCCGACCTTAAATTCTTACAGGACAAGGGGTTTGTGCAGGCCATTTTAGATTTCAGTCTTGATGAGAAAAAAGAGCTGGTCGGTATTTGCGGTGGTTTTCAAATGCTGGGGACAAAGATTAAAGATCCGCACAAGATTGAATCTGACAAACCTGAAATACCCGGACTAAACTTACTTCCAATTATAACTGTCCTGTCCCCGGAAAAAACCCTCTCTCAGGTCCAAGGCGTATGGCAAGAAAATAAAATCCCCATCAAAGGCTATGAAATCCATCACGGAAAAAGCCACCCTCTGGCCAACCTGAATCCTGTCATAATTAGTAACGAGCAGAAACCATTAGGTTATGGTTTAAAAAACAGAAATATCTGGGGCACTTATGTCCATGGCATCTTTGACAGTGATGCATTTCGGCGGTTTTGGCTGGATACATTACGGGAACATAAAGGTCTCGCCCCTCTAAAACACATCCAGAGCCATTATGACCTGGAGCCTGCTTTAGATCGCCTGGCAGATATCGTCCGCCAGAATTTAGACCTGGATAAAATTTATGCTTTGGTGGGAGCTTAGGCAGTTATCTTCGTAACTTCCCAACTTCCTAACCTCCTAACTTCTTCTTCCTAAGCCTTGCTCCAAAAAAGAACTCATTTAGCCCCTTTTTTTCATCAGTTTGAAAGGTGCGTATAAGTTGCAAGGATTTGTTTTCTTTAACCAGCCTTTTGATTTGTCCCTCGTTTTCATCTGGGTTTAAGGTACAGGTAACGTAAATAAGCTCTCCACCTCGAGGTAAAAGGCTGGCAGCACATTTAAGCATTCTAGACTGACCCGATATAAACTTTTGAATATCTTTTGGCTTTCTTTTCCACTTAATATCTGGCCGACGGCTTAAGACCCCAAGACCTGAGCAAGGCACATCCAGCAAAATTGTTGACGGGTGTATCTTCAGTGGCGGATAAAAACTAGACCCCACAAAATAGGGGAAAGTTGACTTTAAACGCTTGGCTTCACCCTTTAATCCTTTGATCCGGCCCAAATGCACATCACTGGCTAGCACCTTGCGCCCCAGCCTATGTAAGAGAAATGTTTTTCCTCCCCGACCGGCACAGGCATCCCAGATTGGCTCTGGCCAGCTTTTGGGATCAAGCTCTAAAATAACCTCCTGGCCAGCATAACTTTGCCTGGAGTAATTTATGTGGTTGAGTAGTTGATTGGTTGAGTGATTGAGTTGGCGCAAAGCAACAATAGGGGGATGATGAGCTAAAATTACGTCTGCTCCCGCCGCGAAAAGTTCACGCCAGGAAAACCCTTCATTAACGTCAGCGTCAATCCTGATACCCAGAGGCGGTTTGGCAATACTTTGCTCCAGAATATTCCTGGTAAATTCCTGACCATAGGCTTTCAGCCACAGATTAACAATCCACTCCGGACAAGAATAGTATCTGGACAAAAAAATATTTATTGGAGGATTATCCTGCTTAAACAGCCTCTCATCATGAACATCCAACCTGGATAGCTTGCGCAGGACCGCATTGGCCACATTAGCCAGTCCCTGCCCGAAACCTTTTTTTACAGCTGCCACAGCCCAGGAGACAGACGCATAAGCAGGGATTTTCAAAAACAAGAGTTCATAACCGGCCAACCCCAAAATTAACCTTACTTTTGGGGGCAACTTTTCCGGTGCCTTAAGATAGAGGGAAAAGAGATGGTCAACACGACCTTTCAAACGCAAGTATCCATAACAAAGCTCAGTTATCAGCCCCTTGTCTTCTTCTTTGGCTACTTTTCTCAAATGTTCATCCAGGCTAGCTTGCAGTTCCCTGTGGCTGTTTAGTACTTGAGAGAGGATTTTTAGAGCCAGCTGGCGTGCGTTTGTTGGCTTCATCTTTTAGACAAGGGCAGGACAAACTTGTTTAAAACCCACTGCACATGGTCAAGAAGAACCAGTGTATCTATGCACGGGCCACAGGGTCTTAGATTGAGGATGCCATAAACAGGAATAGGGTAGGTATCTTGAATACCGCTGGCCAAATCCCGTTCACAGGCCACAGCAATAATAAATTTGGGCCTGGCCTGAACAACTATTCGCCTGGCAATGGTCCCGCCGGTAGCAATAGCCAACTTGACCCCATATTTTTCACTTAACTCCAACAATCCGGCAATAGGACATTTACCGCAACGTTTGCAGTTAAAGATATCGTAAGTCAGCCTGATCTTGCACGAACTGCTTTGCAAGCAATGAGGCATGAGCATGAGCACATCATTTGAGGCATATTGTTTATGCTCAGCGCTTATCAGTTCGTTATTTACCTTGATAAAAGAAGCGCGTACTTTTTGTTTCGGAATACCGAGCAACCGACCAAGTAAGGTCATCAAAGGTAAAAAAAATTTTATGGATAAGCCGCGCAATTTTTGCGAAAAAAAAATATTTTTGCCCAGAATGATATTTATGATCAGCCCCAAAGAGGCCCAGGCAATAAAGACAATCAGGCCCAAAACCAGAAAACCTAAAATCCAAGGGGCCAAAGGGTGAATATTTTTTAAGCCTACATAGGGAATAATCCAAAGTAGTACCAAAGATATACAGATTAAAATGGATGTGCCTGTAATCAGACCAATAAAAAGCCTTTTCCGGGCCACAAAAGAAGAATCTATCTCCTTCTCCAGAAAAAGTGACTTGTCATGAGGTTTAGAAGCATCGAGCATTTTGCTAATCAAGAGAGTTAAGGGATAACCAAGCCCTGTTTGCGATATTCATTCAGCTTATTGCGCAATGTGCGCACTGAAATACCAAGCAGTTCCGAGGCCTGCGTCCTGTTTCCGCCGGTTTTTTGCAAGCTTTTTAAAATCATCCTCTTTTCCATCTCGTGCAAAGGCAAAACTTCGTCGTTTTTTTCTGAAAAATCTTGTTTCTCTATGGGATGTTTCTTTTCCTCCAAACATATCTCATCAGACCACTCTTCGCCTTCCAGCAGAAAGTGTTTGACTTCAATTTTTCCTTTCCCGGCCAAAAGTACCGCCCTTTCCATAAGATTTTGCAATTCGCGCACATTACCCGGCCAATCATAATCCATGAGCCATTTTTTTGCCTGTTCAGAAAACTCTAGAGGAAACACGCCATACTCTCGACAAAATTTACGTACAAAATATTCGGCCAACAACAAAACATCACTGCCTCTCTCTCTTAGTGGAGGAAGCTTCAAAGGGATAACATTTAAACGATAAAAAAGATCTTGCCTGAACTCTTTTTTTTGCACGCATTCCTCTACATCTCTATTGGTAGTGGCTAACACACGTACATTTACCTTGATAGTCTCTGTCCCTCCTACCCGGTCGATTTCATTTTCCTGCAAAACTCTAAGCAACTTTGCCTGCAGTGACATGTCCATTTCTGTAATCTCATCCAAAAGGATGGTTCCTCCATTGGCCAGCTCAAACTTTCCCAGCTTGCGGCTAATGGCGCCAGTAAAAGCCCCTTTTTCATGACCAAAAAGCTCACTCTCCAGAAGATGTTCGGGCAGGGCCGCGCAATTTATGGCTACAAATGGCATCTCTGCCCTGGAACTTTGATAATGCAGGTAACGGGCAAACAGCTCTTTACCTGTGCCGGATTCTCCTGAAATAAGCACGGTCGCCTTCGAGTTAGCAACTCTACGGGCCAAGGCCAAAACATTTTTTATGCTAGGATGTTCGCCGATTATTTCAAATTTTGCCGTACTTTTTGGACGAATATCTTTTGTCGCTCGAGACTTTTTCAGAGGTAAAATGACCTTTATCTTATCCCAGATTAAAGGAGTAAGCCAATAATCCTTGGCCCCTAACTCCAAAATCCTCCTGGCTTCACTCGCCGAGCCTTGTTCGGTAAATGCAACTACATCAACTTTATAATTTAGCCCTGATATTTTATGCAGCAAGTCCTCAATCCTGTATCCTGGCAGTCTCACTTGAGAAAAAATCAAAACCGGTTTCTTCTGTTCAATAACCTTGAGTGCGCTAGACAAGGAGTCGCTCATAATAACTTCCAAGCCATGTTCCTTAAATTGAGCGAACAGCGGAGTGACCTGATCTGCACGGGAAATAAACAAAATAGTTTTCTCGGCCATAGCCTTTGCCCATAAACTTATTGAAAGACAATTGCAATCCCAGGGTTTTGGGTTTGTTGAGTTTGCGGATTAATTTTGGTAATATTTAAATCTTGCCCATCAAAGAAGCGCCTGTTAATAGAGCCCCGACATAAACACTTCTTGACTCGACATTTAATATAGAAGTTGAAATGCTGCAATGTTGGCCACTGCTAAACTTCTGCGTTTGTCTGTGTACGTTTGCGGCTGAATAAAAATTCTTGGTGAAGCCGCAAATGAAATACGGTTCCCCATGAAGGGTTGAATGGCAAAAAATTGGAAAAATGTTGAAATTAGACTTGTTATCCCTCCTTAAACAGGTGGCCTCCGGCCAAAAATCAATTTCAGAGGCTTACTCTGAAATTTCCCAACAGTCATACGAGACCTTAAATCATGGCCTGAAAATCGATCATCAACGAGGTTTGCGTACTGGTATTGGCGAAGCAATTTTTGGCCAGGGCAAAACCCTGCTTCAACTTGAGACAGCCATAACCGCTCTGGCCTCGAAAAAAAAGCCTGCTCTGGTGACCAAGCTCTCCCAGGAACACGGACATAAGCTTGCGGAAAAATTTGCGGGCAGTAAATATTTTGACCTGCCCCGTATATTTATCCTGGGTAAAGAGATAGAAATAGATGAACCATGGCCAGAGGAAGGCGACATATTGATCATTTCCGCAGGAGGGGCTGACCTATCAATTGCCCTGGAGGCCTATGCAACGGCGAAATTTTTGGGCCTAAATGTTGGCCTCATTTCTGATGTGGGCGTGGCCGGACTACACAGAGTAGTCTCTTTTATGCCCCAAATAAATCAGGCCAAAATTTTGATCGTTGTTGCTGGAATGGAAGGGGCCCTGCCTTCTGTTTTGGGTGGACTTACAGACAAACCTATTATAGGCGTGCCCACATCCGTAGGATATGGAACCAATTTTAACGGCCTAGCACCGATGCTTGCTATGCTCAACAGCTGTGCCCCGGGGCTAGCCATAGTTAATATTGATAATGGTTTTGGAGCCGCTTGTTTAGCAAAAAAAATCATTAAACACCAATGACGAAACCTGTTCTTTTTAGAGTAACAAACAACTTAAATATTGGGGGAGTCCAAAGAAGACTGCGCTCCCTTCTACCCCGTCTTTTGCCCTATTATGACGTCCATGTAGTTACTTATAAAGATAAAGGTATATTTTTTGATGAGTTAGCATCTCTGGGGGTCAAGACACATTTTATCCCCTTGAAAGGAAAATGGGACCCGGTTGGAATTTATAAAATGTCCCGCTTATTCAAAAAATATAACGCAAAAATAGTGCATACTCATTCTTTAGGGGGGAACATTTCCGGGATATTAGCAGCGGCTTTAGCTAAGGTACCGGTACGGATTGGGCAGGTACATACCATGCTGCATTGGTATGGTAAAACAAGGCTACGTCAAAAAAAACAAATAATCGAAGAAACCATTGTTCACAAGCTGTTCACACATAAGATTATCTTTGTTTCCGAAAACACTCGAAATTATTTTCAGGAAAAAACGAAAATTAATTCAAAAAAACTCGTCATTCTCCATAATGGAATAGACTTTGATGCATTACTCGATACGCCATCCTCAGATAGTAAAATTATAAATTTAAAAAATGATAAGAAAAAAATTATTGGATTTGTTGGACGTTTAATCGCAGGAAAAGGCATAAGTCTTCTTTTACAATTTGCTCAAAAACTTTCTAATAACGACGGGTATATTTTTTTGGTAGTAGGTGCCGGACCGAAACAAGATTACATAAAAAAATTTATTTGCGATAATCAATTAAGCAACATTCTTCTTGTTGGGGAAATTAGTAATATCAGCTCAATCTATCGCTCGATAGATTGCTTATTTTTTGCTTCAAAAGATAACTTTGAAGGTATGCCCGGAGTAGTGCTCGAAGCTTGCGCATTTGGATTGCCTATATTAGCTCGGAAGAGTCAGCCTATTGAAGAAATAAGCCGCTATTACAAGCGTATACATTTTATAGACAAGACTGTGGAAACTGAAAAAATTATCCAAGCAACCTTAGACATGCCTGCCTGCGATCTGGCTCCATTTAAAAAAGAATTCTCCATTGAAAATATGGTCAAAAAAACATTAACTTTATATAGTTCACTAGCCCAATGAATTTGGTCTTTGTAAACTCAACACATAAATGGGGAGGAGTGAAAACCTGGACCCTGGAAGTCGCTCTGGGGTTAAAGAAGTTAGGCCATAACACTACGATTATCGCCCGCAAAGGCCCGTTTGTGGAAAAGGCTGCTGATTTAGGCCTAAATACATGGGCTATAAATTTTGGTCCAGATTTTAACCCCATAA
The DNA here is from genome assembly GCF_982781345.1 of Desulfovulcanus sp. Classification (NCBI taxonomy): domain Bacteria; kingdom Pseudomonadati; phylum Thermodesulfobacteriota; class Desulfovibrionia; order Desulfovibrionales; family Desulfonauticaceae; genus Desulfovulcanus; species Desulfovulcanus sp. The sequence goes on along the minus strand of NZ_CEYAEZ010000033.1, from coordinate 2,630 downwards.
CTATATATAAATTTTGCAGCTTTTTTAAAAAAAATAAAATAGAAAGGGTTTTTGTTAATGTTGGCAAGGATATGCGCACTGCCGGGGTAGCAGCAAGGCTTCTGAATATTCCGGTAATCCACAGGGTAGGCCTTCCTGGTGACATGAGAAACAAGTGGAATGTCAAACTTATGCACTCCTGGATTAAACCCAAAATCCTCGTACCCTGTGAGTATATTAAAAATGGCCTGCTCAAAAACCTGCCATTTCTCAAACCGGAAGAAATAACAGTGATTCTCACAGGCAAAGAGCCATCACCAGAGCCGCCAAACAAAGTACACCGGCCACTGCAATTTATTTCTACAAGCCAACTCAATCCGGATAAAGGACATAAGGATGTTTTACATGCCTTTAGTAGATTAAAGAAACAAGGCTATGACTTTCATTACCATATTGTTGGCACTGGGAAAATTGAAGAGAAATTAAAGTATCTGGCTCAAAGTCTTAATGTGAGCGACAGAATTACCTGGCATGGCTTTCAAAAGGATGTACGCAAGTTTTTAGACAAAGCGGATATTTTTCTTTTACCGTCATATAGTGAAGGTTTACCCAATTCCTTATTGGAAGCGATGACCGAGGGGCTGGTTCCCATTGCAAGAGATGTTGGTGGGGTGGGGGAAGTGTGGCCTGATGGATTGCAAAAATTTCTACTCCCTTATTCGGGCAGAGAAAAAAAGTTTGAACAGGTTATCAGAAACGTCCTAACTATGACAGATTATGACATTTTAAAAACCAAAAAGATAGTTTGGGATACATCTTACAAAAAAATTAATCTTCAAAAAAAAATAACCGAGCTTGAATATTATATATCAACATAACACTGTAACAAAACATACAGTCAAAATCCAGAGAATCTTAAAAAATGATCCTATACAATAAGAATCTTTCGGTTAAAGATAACATCGCCACAATTTCATATCACTTAATGCGATTCTTTTTTATATTTTATATACTTTTTTTTCCATTAGGCATAGCATTTAGAGAAATTGGATCATGTGGATCTGCCATAAGCTTAATCCTTTACTATTCAACAAATTATAAAACAAGCAACCTAAAAAAGTGGAAACTTAAATGGACCTATTTGATATTTATATTATACTTAATCATAAACTCTTCTTATATCAGCATAAATATCCACGAATCATGGTATGCCTTATCTCACAATTTGTATAAAGGTTTTATATTAATCTTAGTAGGTATAGAATTTATACGTTCTCCTAAAGATTTACAGATACTTGTAGTAGCATTTGCCATAATGGGATTTTATGAAGGTCTAGATGGCGTCTATCAAGCTATCCTTGGTTATGATCTTATTCAAGGAACCAAATTGTCAGATTGGGGATACAGACTTACCGGCTCGCTATCTACTCCAAGAGTTGGAAATTTGATGTCTTTAGTTGTGCCAATTGCAGCAGGATCATATTTTGTCATCAAAAAATACTGTCGCAAATCTTTTGCCTTTATTATCTATCTTATTTTGTTAATTCCTCCGTTCTTTTTATTATATGGAGCAAAAACAAGAAGTGGTTGGTTTGGTTTTTTCATTGCCATTATCGCTTTTATTTATATAAGATATGGCTGGAATTTCAAAAGAAGTGTTATATTATTATTATTTATAGCCTCAATGCTAATCTTTGGGCCTAACAAAATTAACATTAAAACTCTTTCTTTGGCCCCCAGACTCGAGTTGTGGAATACTGCCCTGAAAATTTTTGCTAATTATCCTGTCTTTGGTTCAGGCTTTAATACTTATCCAAATGCCTACAACAAATTGGGCATTATACACAAAAAAAATTCTAACCACATACCGCACCCTCATAATATTTATTGCCAGTTTCTTGCTGAAGGCGGCATTATAGGATTTTCTTTACTTATTATATTTTTATTTAGCAACTTTATTTGGTCATTACGAAGAATTAAGTTATTACTTAAACGTGACTATCAGAAATATTTTTTAATTACTTTTTTCTGGTCTTCCTATGCTGGATACCTAATGACGGCATTCAGCGCCCACAACTACTTTAGAACCTGGTGGCTTGGCATGGCCATGTCGATTATAGGGATTGTTCTAGGTGGATGTACTTTAGTTTCTAGCAAAGAACACAAATTGGAAGAGAAAAATCATGTTACCCCAGAAGCTAAAATATAAATTGAGGGAATTTTATAAGAAAAATAGGAAAAAAATCCTTAATGAAAAAGATTGGAGACAAATGGAAAACAAATAGTAATAATCTCAGAATTAGAAAATATAACTCATACGAAGATTATGTAATTCATCAAGCTGATAAATTAAAAAGAGTTAAAATATTACTCGACAATTACGATATTCAATATCGTGAGATTTTACGAAAACGATTAAGTGAAAAAGCATATTCTTTTAAAGGAAAAAATGCTCTGTTTGGCTGCCAGAATTGGAACAGAAGTAAAATCTTTCTTAGATTTAGGTGCTTTTGCAGTTGGAATAGACATTAATCCAGGAAAAAAGAATAAATATGTATTGTTTGGAGATTTTCAGGATATACAGTTTGCACCAAAATGCGCTGACATAATTTTTACTAACTCAATTGATCATGTTTATGATATAGAAAAAT
>NZ_CEYAEZ010000032.1:0-25950 GCF_982781345.1 Desulfovulcanus sp. | reverse complement strand
AAGTCTTTGTTAGCATTGAAGAAAATGCGCTCGCAAATTAACTCAGAAAGTTGAGATTGAAGTCTAAAAAGGCATGCGCATTAACTCTTTATAGGCTTCCAGAACTTTATTGCGCACAGCTGAAGTCATTTGCATCGCCAGACCTGCCTTTTGCAGAGTAATCATGAGTTCATGAACGTTCTGATTTTCTCCAGCAGCAAAAGACTTGATCATCTCTGCCTTCTCTTCCTGTAACTCGTTGACCTTTTTTAACGACTTTTTCAGACTATCAGTAAAAGAATCATGGACGTTCTTATCGTCTCTGCTTTTTTGAACATCAACAGTTTTTCCGGCCTGCAGGGCGTTAGTGTAGGCTTTCAGAGCCAGTGGTGATATTGCCATAATCGCCTCCTCTTCTTGGGATTTAGTGCTTGAGGAAAAAGTTCGAAAGCAGTCCTAAACCCAAAACAAAGTCTAAGATCCTATCGTCCTATTTCCAAAGCCTTATTGAACATGGTTTTCGCCGTGGTAATGGCCGAGACATTGGCTTCATAAGTGCGCAGGGCTGTCATTAAATTGGCCATTTCCTCGACTGCATTTATGTCCGGGTAATTGACATACCCATCTGCATCCGCATCAGGATGACCGGGATCATAAACGCGTTTAAATGGCCTTTTGTCCGTGACTACGGCTTTGACCTGTACTCCGCGCAGCTCACGGTCCAAGGCTGTTTGCATTTCCCTGCTAAAAGGAGTCTCCAGCGGGACGGCTTTAAACAAGACGGTTTTGCGACGATAGGGCCCTCCCTCAGAAGTCTGGGTTGTGTTGACATTGGCCAAGTTCATGGAAATGACATTCAAATGCGTCCTTTCGGCACTTAAAGCCGAGGCACCAATATCCAAAATAGTCATGAAATCCATTATTTTCCTCCTTCACTAATTACCAACTTTAATCCTTCGAAATTTTTACGTAAAACCTGGGTCAGGGCATTATAGAGCATAGTATTTTTAGCCATGATGGCCATTTCTTTGTCCAGGTCGACCCTGTCTTCACCTTGAACCACCCGAGGTTCAAAATCTTTAAAAAAATCAGGGCCAAAATTTTGCGGATCGAAGCGGACTGGCAAATGTTTCTCATTGGTACGGGTTATTTTGTTGTTCTCCTCTAAATCCAGGGCCGCTTGGAGCTTTTCCTCAAATTCCAAACGTCGAGCCCTGTAGCCCGGAGTTTTGATATTAGCCAGGTTGGACACGACGACATTTTGACGCATCAGGCGCAGATCCAAGACCTTAGCTGTAAGTTGAATATGATCTTCAAATAAGGACTTCATCGATTCCTCTCCTGTTTACTTGTTATTAAGAGTCATCGTCACTGTCACCATATGCAACTCCTGTTCCAGAATCATCAAACCCTTCTGCGCCCAAAGTTTCTTCCAAGGCCTGATCAACCTCTGCCGGGTCAAAGTCTTCACCAATTTCTGAGCCCATTTTTTTGATCATTTTGGCCATGGACCGGGGATCATTCTCATCAAAATCACCCCATTTACTGGGATCGGCCAACCTTTCCAAGCGCGTCTCTTCTGAAAGTTTGACCCTGGCCCGAGAAATGAGCTTTTTCATCCTTGTTCCTCCACATTGCGGACACTTGGTCTCAATTTCCTGGCTCACACGAAAAGTGATTAGTTCCCGAATTTTTCGACAATCATAACAATAATATTCATATATGGGCATCGAGACCTCCTTGGATGAGTTTGTTGAGTAACTATAAAGTTAAAAAAGCAAGTAAACGCCGTATGCCTTCAACTAAAACGTTTTTTTGAAGACTCACCTAAACTAATGGGAACATTTTTACGATAACATATACAAAAACTACATGGAAATGATAATCGCCCCCACCCTCCAGTCAAGAAAAGACAGGATATAAAATACGATCTCAAATCTTGGCATCAACTTTGCTTAACTCAAAAACAAAGATAAATTTTTTACTCAAAAAAACGGAGGAGAATTTATGAGTCACCTGGATTATGAAATCAACAAGGAATTAGGTGAGTGTTATCTGTTTATGGGAGAGCTGGACAAGGCAGAAGATTACTATAAAAAAGCCGCCAGCAACAATGGGGTACATGCGGACCCTTATCTTGGCCTGGCCACAATAGCCGTGCAAAAGGGAGAGTTGGAAAAGGCCATGTCTTTATACAAAAAAGCAGCAAAGATTGAGCCAAATGACAAGGCCTTTGCCGGCATGGGGCTGGTTGAAATGGAAACCGGCTCCAAAGAAGAAGCCTTTTCCCAGTTTAAAAAAGCCCTGGAAATAAATCCGGAAAATCTAATAGCCTTATTCGGTTTGGTCCAGACAGGGCATGTACTGAACAGGCTTGAAGAAACAATTGACCACCTTCAAAACTATCTGCAGCTTAACCCGGATAAAGCAGAAGTCCGCTACTCCCTGGCCGGCTGCCTGATAGGTCTTGGTCGTAATGAAGAGGCCAAAAAGCAAATTCAGATTATCCTGGAACAGGATCCCGATAATGAAGCCGCTCAAGAACTACTTGGCCAAGTCGAATAGCTTCTCCTCCCCGTCTGTCCGGCCTTGAATTCATACTTCAGGCCGGACAAAATTAAAAGCTAACCAACTGAGCTAGTTAGACTGCCCTGCGCCTACGATAAAAATCCTTGCCAGCATCGGGCAAATTTGGCATTTCCTCCCAAAAAAAGGAGGAATGTATGCAATTTTTGCCCATTAAGCGTGCTTTACTGAGTGTTACGGATAAGTCCGGCTTGGTCGAGCTAGCCCAATTTTTGGCTCAAAACCAGGTAGAGATCGTTTCCACCGGCGGAACCAAAAGACTACTGGAGGAAAACGGAGTCCCTGTTGTTTCCGTGAGTGATGTGACTAATTTTCCGGAAATTCTAGACGGTCGGGTCAAAACTCTGCATCCGCATATTCATGCAGGCGTCCTGGCTGATAAAGATAATCCTGAACATCTAAAGACTCTTGAAGAGTTAAATATAAAACCCTTTGATTTAATTTGCGTTAATCTATATAATTTTGCACAGGCCGTAGAAAAAAGCCTGGATTTAAAGTCAGCCATTGAGCAGATCGACATTGGCGGCCCTACACTGCTGCGCGCCGGGGCCAAAAACTTCCACTCCCTTTGCGTCTTGCCTAATCCGACATTTTATCCGAGATTTATGACCGAGTTAAAAGAAAACGGTCAGATCAGCCTCGGTTTTCGCCAGGAAATGGCAGCCTATACATTTTCTATGATTTCTGAATATGACCGGATGATCGCCAATTATTTAAAGGTGGACGGGTAGTTGGACGGAAGAATAACCGGGGTATCTTATACCCCACCCCCCATCAACCCATCTACCCATCAACTCATTAACCCATGAACTTATTAACCCCTTAACCCATCAACCAACAAACAAGGAGAAGGATATAGCTGCCAAGCCCCGTGGAAATCTTACCGGACTGAAACCGAGCCAGGTCAAGCTCTTGACCAGACTGTATAACAGGCGTTTTCCACTCAAAAACGTTTATACGCCTGAACAGGCCAGGGAGTTGGCCTTAATCAGCCACGATATAGGGCGGCAAATCGGCCTGATCATTGACCGCAAAGGCAATGTGGTCATGGTCATCGTAGGGACAAGCAGCGGAATTCTGATTCCCCAATTGGACAAGGCAAGGCATGGCAGCGGCCGGTTAAGCGGCTTGAGGTTGTTGCACACCCACTTGAATCTTTCCCCTATTTCTGAAGAAGACCTCATGGACATGGTCTTTTTGCGCCTGGACTCGGTTTCCCTGTTGACTCTTACCCCTGATGGGGAGCCGGAAAAATTTCAGTGGGCCCATATTTTGCCGCCCAATGAAAAAAATAAGCTCTATCAGGTTTACGAACCAGTCCCCTGGAGTAGAGTAAACATCGATCTTGCCGCCCAGACCAAATCACTGGAAGAAGAACTTGCCCGGCTGGGAGCAAGTATTAACGCCAGCGACTCCGAAGCCGGAGAAAACAGGGCCTTACTTATCAGCGTCAGCACATCGCCAAAGGAGGCACAGGAAAGATCATTGCAGGAATTAGCTGAACTCGCCCGTACAGCCGGGCTGGACGTGGCAGGAACAGTTATTCAACGCGTTGTGAAAATAAACCCTAAATTTATTCTAGGTAAGGGCAAGCTGGCAGAATTGGAGGTAATGGCACTGCAACAAAACGCATCTCTTTTGGTCTTTGATCTGGAGCTGAGTCCAACTCAACTCAGGAATCTAGCCAATATTACAGAGCGCAAAGTTATTGATCGTACCCAGCTCATCCTGGACATATTTGCCCAACACGCCAGCACAAGAGCAGGAAAACTCCAGGTCGAAATGGCCCAACTGAAGTATACTCTGCCCAGACTCATTAAACAAAACCGGGCACTTAGCAGATTGACAGGGGGTATAGGAGGGAGAGGGCCAGGAGAAACCAAGCTGGAACTTGACCGCAGAAAGATCAGGGACAGGATCGCTCGAATAAAAAAAGAACTCCAAAAATTGCGCAAGCACCGCCAAAGCACACGTATGCGCAGATATCAGGCTGATATACCCGTCATTGCCTTGGTCGGCTATACCAATGCAGGAAAATCAACTCTTTTAAACACCCTAACCCATAGTCAGGTTGTAGCTGAAAACAAACTCTTTGCCACCCTGGACCCCACTAGCCGCAGACTTCGCTTCCCAAGAGACAGGGAAGTCATTTTAACTGACACAGTAGGTTTTATCCGCCATCTGCCAGAGGATTTGAAACAGGCTTTTATGGCCACGCTAGAGGAACTCAGCCTGGCTGACATCCTGGTCCAGGTAGCTGATGCCAGCCACCCAGAGGTGGAAGAACAAGTTAGAGCTGTGGATAATATTTTAGAAGATTTGGACTTAAGAGACAAACCAAGGATTTTGGCATTGAATAAATGGGACCTGATTCATGATGAACAAAAAGTTATGTTGGCAAACACCTTTCCCCAAGCCATACCTATCTGCGCCCTGCAAAGAGATACTCTAACGGGCCTCGTTAATGCCATCCTGGATTTTCTGGATTTATAATCTATATCCAGTAAGGTACCAACCTCTTCTCACCGAGTGCATTCGATATCTGCACTAGCTATTTATGAAAGGTTATATTTTTTAAGGGGTAGAGAGTAAGGGGTAAGGATTAATGAGTAAGGGGTAGGGAGTAAGGGAAGCTTACTTAAAGCCCTCTTTTATTTTTATCACAGACAGACGCAGACAAGCGCGCCCGGCGACTTGCCGCTCGCACTGCTGTTCCGGCCTGAAAGGTCGGGAATGATATTTGGATCTCGACTCTTATTTAACCACGGCCTTTTAGGCCATCAGGTTTTTGTTCGGCAAGGTCTGCCGAACAAAATGAAAGTTGTCTGCGTTGGTCTGCGGTTGAAAAGTGCATTAGACTTTGCGGTTTGGCGCGAAATATTTCTTAAGAGGGGTGATTTCGGAATAGATAGTGGCGGAAGAAAGAAAGAAGTCGCTTGTTGTTGATTGCCCTTATCGAACTACTCAAAAGTAAAAAGGGTTTACGGCAAATCGCCGTAAACCCTTGATTTCTAATGGTGCCGAGGGACAGAATCGAACTGCCGACACGGGGATTTTCAGTCCCCTGCTCTACCGACTGAGCTACCTCGGCACCGCCGTTAAGCAGGAAAGACTTTTATCCAAAACTTATATCCTTGGCAAGCTATTTTTTTTGTTTTTTTGAAATTTACATTTTTATAAAAACAGATTATTTTTTGTTTATTTTATAAAAAGGAGAACAAGATGGTCAGTATATTCTGGTTAGCCTTGACCTATCTTTTAGGTGCAATGCCTTTTGGTCTTTTGATTGCCCAGGTTTTCTGTCGTGTCGACCCGCGAAAACTTGGCAGCAAAAATACAGGGGCTACCAACGTGGCCAGAACCTGCGGACTAAAATATGGAGTCCTGACTCTGGCTCTGGACATACTCAAAGGTTATCTTCCGGTGATTACGGCCACTAGCTTTAGCAATTCTACATTTTTTCTTTCATTAACAGCCCTGGCAGCGGTGCTTGGCCACATGTACTCTGTTTTTCTTTATGGGAAGGGGGGTAAAGGAGTGGCCACCACTATTGGCGTTTTCGTAGCCTTGGTTCCGCAGGCATTGTTTTTGTCCCTTCTCATATGTCTGGCTGTAATTTTTTTGACGGGTTACGTCTCTTTGGGTTCAATAGCCCTGGTATCTTTTTTGCCTTTGGTGCTTATTGTCACGGGGCAATTCAAACTTTTGCCTTTAAGTCTTATTGTCATGGTTTTTATCTTCTGGAAGCATAGGGAAAATATCCAGCGTCTGGTAAAAGGGGAGGAAAATAGGATAAAAGGCTAAATAATCTCTCGCCCGCTCCCGTTGGTCGCTAGAGACGCGGAGACACAGAGGTTCTTGCTGGCTACCCTAACTGGGCATACAGCAAGAAAGCTTACATTTTAACCGCAGACGCACGCAGACGGTCGCAGACATTCTTGTTCGGCAGACTTTGCCGAACAAGGAGAATTAAGATTTAAGAGGTAAGCTCTGGGGTAGTTGGGATGTACTGGAAAGATTTGAGGATATGATATTTTTGTACTTAACAAAAGATTTACATTATGTCGGATGTTGGTCGTAGGCATCTTGTAGGGAGTCTACAAAGGAGTATGCTTCCCTTACCCCCTACCCCTTACTCCCTTACCCCTCAATTCGTACCCCTTATCTTACCACCCTTTAAAAATCTAAAATTCAAGAAATTCCCACCAAATTCTACATAAAACCCTGAATACAATTTCAACAACACTATAACTTTTTTTCTCTCTTGATAAAAGAAAGAATTCTAGTCATAATCCAAAAAAACTCTTCTGCTTTTGGATAAAGGAGGTCACGTCATGCCGAAAATAAAAATCGCTATTGTTGGTCTTGGAAATTGTGCCAGTTCTCTGATCCAGGGTATTTACTATTATCAAGATAAATCTCCTGAAGATGCCATCGGGCTTATGCATTGGAATATTGGCGGGTATAAGCCTGGTGATATCGAAGTCGTGGCCGCCTTTGACATTGACAAACGCAAAGTCGGGCTCGATGTCTCAGAAGCCATTTTTGCTCCACCCAATTGTACGACCATATTTCATAAAAATATTCCCCAAACAGGAGTCAAGGTACAGATGGGCAAAGTCTTAGACGGTTTTTCTGAGCATATGCGCGACTATGAAGAAAAATATACCTTTGTGCTAAGTTCTGCCCCTGAACCCAGCAAGGATGAAGTTATTTCCATTTTAAAAGAAAGCAAAGCTGAAATCTTGCTTAACTATCTCCCGGTTGGCTCGGAAGAGGCCACTAGGTTCTATGCCCAATGCGCTTTGGATGCGGGACTGGCCTTTATCAACAATATGCCAGTGTTTATAGTCAGTGACCCGGAATGGGCCCAAAAATTCACCCGGAAAAATATACCCATTATTGGTGATGACATCAAAGCTCAACTAGGAGCAACCATTACCCACAGAACCTTGACTGATCTTTTTCGCAAGCGCGGAGTTAAACTGGAACGGACATACCAGTTAAATACCGGAGGCAACACAGACTTTTTAAACATGCTAAACCGGCACCGCCTGCTTTCCAAAAAAGAATCCAAAACCGAGGCAGTGCAATCAGTGGCTGCTCAACGCCTGGATCCGGAAAATATCCATATTGGACCCAGTGATTATGTGGCCTGGCAAAAGGACAACAAAGTCTGCTACCTGCGTATGGAAGGCAAACTCTTTGGGGACGTGCCTATGAATCTGGAATTGCGCTTGAGTGTTGAAGATTCTCCCAACTCGGCTGGAGTAGCCATTGATGCCATCAGGTGCTGCAAACTGGCCCTGGATCGTGGCCAGGGCGGACCTCTTTATGGCCCCAGCGCATATTTTATGAAGCACCCTCCCAAACAATTCCCGGATGACGTGGCCTATGAAATGGTAGAAGAGTTTATTCAAATGGATTTATGAGCCTATGACCAAACCCTATTTTAACCGCTGATTGAAAGTCCTGGTTGGAATGCATTACAAACGGCTTGGGTAACCCAAATCTTGACGAAGCTTGCGTAAAAAACAGAACATCGGGATGAATTGCCTAAATACTTCACGATATTGACCATAACTATCTATAGTTTAAGTTGAGCGATTATTTTGCAGTTCAAACTTTGAGATTGCTTCGCTACACTTTGTTCCACTCGCAATGACAGCAGCGAGATCGCCATTGCGAGGGCAGCGAAGCTGTCCGTGGCAATCTCATCACCCATTGAGTGAAAATCGCTAAACTTAGGTATAATTAAAAGAAAATTCGTTTATCCAAAATACCCCACAATGCTCTGCCCGCAAGCAAGCTTTGAGAACAGGTCCAAGTCTTTGCACCAGCATGAAAGAAATCAGGATTGAAATAAACCTTGGGAATTAAGTTGATAAAAAGGTTCGGCCAAAGGCTCTTATTAGGATATATTAAATTAGTCACGAATAACCGAATCTCGAATCACGAAAAATTAATACTTGCCAGAAGCAATCATTTTTCTTATGGAAACACGTTTCAAAGTCACACGCTCAAGCTAAACCCTCTGGGTGCTCCTTTCAGTTAGGAGTTAGCTTCTTGAGCGGAGGAAAAACCCAAGGAGGACTTATGGCATACGTAACCATGAAACAGATGTTAGAAACTGGTGTCCACTTTGGCCACCAGACCAGGCGCTGGAACCCCAAAATGCGTCCTTATATTTTTGGGGCCAGAAAAGGTATTCACATTATTGATCTGCAACAAACCGTCAAATTATATCAAAAAGCGCACGATTTTGTTGTGGACCAAGTCGCTCAGGGCAAGCAGGTCATCTTTGTAGGCACCAAGCGTCAAGCCAGAGAAGTTGTCAAGGCAGAGGCAGAACGATGCGGCATGTTCTATGTAACTAACCGCTGGCTTGGTGGCACATTGACCAACTTCAAGACCATTCGTCGTAGTATCGATCGCTTAAAACAACTTGAGGCAATGTTCGAAGACGGCAGCGTTAGTCGCTTTCTAAAAAAAGAAGTAGTCAGAATGGAAAGAGAGGTCAAAAAGCTAAACAATGCCCTGGGTGGGATCAAAAACATGGAAGATCTGCCTGGGGTTGCTTTTATTATTGATCCCAAAAAAGAAGAAATAGCCGTCAAAGAATGCCGCAAACTGGGCATACCAATTGTGGCCATTGTAGATACTAACTGTGATCCTGACCTCATAGACTTTGTCATTCCGGGAAATGATGATGCTATCCGGGCTATTAAACTCTTTTCCAGCAGTATTGCTGATGCATGTTTAGAAGGTTTGGCCAGACGGGAAGATAGAGAAGAGGAACAACAGGTTCAGGAAGAGGCCGCAGAAGAAAACACTGCTGAAGAACAGGAGGAAGATAAAAATGGCAATTAGCGCACAAATGGTTAAAGCCCTGCGGGAAAAAACAGGTGCAGGGATGATGGATTGTAAAAAAGCTCTGGAAGCTTGTGCAGGTGATGAAGAAAAGGCTATTGCATGGCTCAGGGAAAAAGGTCTGGCTAAAGCCCAAAAAAAGGCTGGGCGAGCCACTTCTGAAGGTTGGATCGGCTCTTATATTCACTCCAATGGCAAAATAGGTGTCCTTGTCGAACTCAAATGCGAAACTGACTTTGTGGCCAGAAATGAAAAGTTTTTGAACCTGGCCAAAGATCTGGCCATGCAGATTGCTGCCACCAATCCTGTTTGTGTCAGTCCTGAAGAACTCCCTGAAGACCTTATTGCCAAAGAGAAGGAAATTTACCTTAACCAAGCCAAGGAAGAAGGTAAACCTGAACATATTGCAGAAAAAATCGTCGAGGGTCGCTTGAAAAAATATTACAAAGAGGTTTGTCTCTTGGAACAGCCATTTATTAAGGATGATTCCAAGACCATCAAGGACTTAATCAACGAAGCCATTGCAGTACTTGGCGAAAATATACAGATAGGGCGTTTTAGCCGCCTGGCACTCGGGACAGAATAAAAAAAGGGCCGCACGGCCCTTTTTTTTGACTTTATCGTTCAGGGTATTGTGTCTCACTACGTTTTACCTTGCACCTTAACCCTTACACATCAAGCGAACCATGAAATATAAACGCGTACTAATCAAATTAAGTGGCGAAGCTCTTGCCGGAGAACAAGGTTTTGGCATCGATCCGGAAACCATCTCCTCCATCAGTCAAGAGTTAGTTGAAGTAGCCAACACGGGCGTTCAACTAGCTATTGTCATTGGCGGGGGCAATATTTTCCGGGGAGTTTCTGCTTCCTCTAAAGGGATGGATCGCGCTTCTGCCGATTATATGGGAATGCTGGCTACGGTCATGAATGCTCTGGCGATTCAGGATGCCCTGGAAAAACTGGGGGTAACTACCAGAGTAATGACAGCTATTACCATGCGCGAAGTGGCTGAACCTTATATCAGGCGCCGGGCAATTCGACATCTGGAAAAAGGACGGATAGTTATCTGTGCTGCTGGCACTGGCAACCCCTATTTTACCACAGATACGGCTGCAGCCTTAAGAGCGATGGAGCTAAAAGCAGATGCCATTTTAAAGGCTACCAAAGTAAACGGTGTTTATGATAAGGATCCGGTCAAACACCCCGATGCCAAAATGTTTGACCGGTTAACTTATATAGATGTATTACAAAAAAGACTGAAGGTTATGGACTCTACAGCCATTTCTCTTTGTATGGACAATAACATGCCCATAGTTGTCTTTAATCTCTTTGAAACTGGCAATATAAAACGGATAGTTTCAGGAGAACAAGTAGGAACTATCGTCCAAGGAGGATAACTATGCAGGACGTACTTGATAACTGCAAAAAAAGAATGAAAAAGGCGATCCAAAGTCTGGAAAAAGAATTTAGCAAACTAAGAACTGGACGGGCCTCCATCACGCTTCTGGAAGACTTAAAGGTCGATTACTATGGCACTTTGACACCTCTCAATCAACTGGCATCCATCTCTACTCCGGACAGCCGCACATTGGCCATCCAACCATGGGATCGGAATGCGTTTGGTGAGATTGAAAAAGCCATCATGAAATCTGATTTGGGCCTAAACCCGGTCAATGACGGCAAAATCATTCGCATTAACATCCCCCCTCTGACCGAAGAAAGACGAAAAGAACTGGTTAAAGTGGCAAAAAAATTTGCTGAAGATGCCAAAATTGCCATTCGCAATGTCCGACGCGATGCCAATGAGACTTTGAAAAAAATGAAGAATGAAAAAGAGCTTACAGAAGATGAAATGCACCGCGGTCAAGATGAGGTCCAGAAAATTACCGACTCTTTCGTGCAAAAGGTAGAAGAAGTCTTCAGTAAAAAAGAAAAAGAAATAATGGAGATCTAAGCTGAGTACAACCAAACTGCCCACACATCTGGCCATAATTATGGATGGCAATGGCCGCTGGGCCAAGCAAAGGGGCCTACCACGAAGCGAAGGCCATCGGCAGGGAGCTGGCACAGCCCAAAAAATCGTTGAAGAATGCAGGCGCCTAGGCATTAAGTATTTAACATTATATGCTTTTTCTAAAGAAAATTGGTCCAGGCCCAAGAGTGAAGTTTCTTTTCTCTTTGATCTGCTAAAAAAGTTTCTGCAAGGTGAAGTGACCAAGTTAATGCAACAGGATATCCGACTGAATATACTGGGCGAGATTAATGAACTGCCTCTGGGCACGAGGAATGTAGTTCAGATGGTCTGCACCAAGACCCAAAACAACCGGAGTATGCACCTGAACCTGGCCTTGAACTATTCGGGAAGGGCGGAAATCGTGCGTGCCTGCAAACAGTTATTACAAGAAAATTCCGACCCTAACTCCTTAACAGAAGAGACTTTCAAAGACTATTTGTACACTAAAGGCCAGCCCGATCCCGATCTAATCATTCGCACCAGTGGAGAGTTACGCCTAAGCAATTATCTCTTATATCAAGCCGCGTATGCCGAACTCTATTTCACACCTGTTTTGTGGCCTGACTTTTCGCCAAAGCATTTGCATGCGGCCCTGGAAGATTATGCAGGTCGAAAAAGGCGTTTCGGACGCGTTGAAGAATGATGAGTTTTTCTGCACATCAAAAAAGAATCATTACGGCCCTAATCCTTATCCCTGTTTTGGGGTTAGTAATTTTTACCGGTGGCCAAGCCATTAATCTCGCCCTTGTTGTGGTTAGCGCCCTGGGATTATGGGAGTTTTACTCTTTTTTCTGGCCGGGAAAAGAAAAATTTTTCTTTAAATTTTTTGGCATAACCCTCGGAACTGTTTTTATTCTTCTCCCATGGACATGGCTCGTAAGCCATGCGCTCCTTATTGTAATTATTTCTTTTTGGCTCTTGTGTCTGTGCTTCCTGGTGCAATTTAGCCTCATTCAAGACAAGGCTTCCTTTTTTGATTCTTTGATCATCTTTGCCGGACTTTTTTATCTTCCCTTTGCGCTCAAACTTTTTATCCGCCTAAGCCCCCAGGAAATAATCCTGGTACTATTGGCCACTTTTGCTTCGGACACCGGAGCTTACTATGTGGGGAGTTGGAAAGGAAAACGCAAGATCTGGCCCCAAATAAGTCCAAAAAAAACCTGGTTAGGTAGCATAGGCGGACTTATTTTATGTACTTTAATCACCCTGGGTCTGGGGCTTACATGGGGAAAAGATATCTGGTGGGCATACTTGATCTTGGGGTTTGTCCTGAGCCTGGCGGCGCAACTGGGTGATTTTTTTGAATCGGCTCTAAAACGTTGGGCCAGAGTTAAGGATTCCGGTCGACTTTTGCCCGGTCACGGTGGCATACTGGATCGAATCGACAGCTTGTTACTTTTACTGCCAGTTTATATCATCAGCCAAGAAATTTATCCCATGTTTTAGATTTTACACATAAAAAATTGATAACTTTCGATATTAAACATTGATAGACTACATTTCTTCTTTAGACATAACCGCAAAAAAAATTACATGGCCCCGTTCCGTTGTCCTCTTGGGGTCAACCGGTTCCATAGGTACGAGCACTCTCAAGGTCATAGAAAGACATAAAGAGTCCTTTACAGTTCTTGGGCTGGCCGGAGCCAGAAACATAGAACTTTTAGCCAGGCAAGCCAGCAAGTTTCGACCCAAATATGTAGCTGTCTTAAATAATGAGCTGGCCGAAAAACTTAAGGAACTCCTTCCCCCGGAATATAATCCACATATTTTAAGAGGCCAGGATGGATACGTACAATTAGCCAAACTGCCTGAAGCAGACTTTGTCCTTTCAGCCATGGTAGGTGCTGCCGGTCTTGCCCCAACCATGGCTGCCGCAGAATCCGGAAAAGTCATTCTTCTGGCTAACAAAGAATCCCTGGTCCTGGCCGGAAATTTAATTCGAAAAATAAGTCAAACTTCGCAGTGCATCATCCTTCCTGTTGACTCTGAACACAATGCCATATTTCAAGCCCTGGCTGGTCACTCCACCCAAGAAGTGGACAAAATTATTCTTACTGCCTCCGGGGGCCCCTTTCGCGGAAAGAATAAAGAATTTTTACAAAATGTGACAAAAAAACAGGCTCTGGCCCACCCCAACTGGTCCATGGGAGCTAAAATTAGCATAGATTCTGCTACCATGATGAACAAGGGACTGGAAATCATTGAAGCCCATCATCTTTTTGGTATAGACTTGGAACAAATCGATGTCCTTGTTCATCCCCAAAGCATTGTCCATTCTCTGGTAGCTTATAGAGATGGTTCGTTTCTGGCTCATTTGGGCATTCCAGACATGCAAATACCCATTGCCTATTGTCTGGCGTATCCAGACCGCGTAAGACTTGATTTACAGCCACTGGATCTAGCCCAGATTGGAACCCTGACCTTTGAGCCGCCCGATGAAAATCTATTCCCCTGCCTTGGACTGGCTAAAAAGGCCCTACTGGCGGGCCCGAGCTATGCTGTCGTGCTCAACGCTGCCAATGAAGTTGCTGTAGAGCTTTTTTTACAGGAAAAAATCGAATTCTTACATATACCAGAACTTATCTCCAGGGCCTTGGATCAACATCAAGGCCAAAAAATAGATTGTTTGCAGGGAATCATGGATTTAGATTTACGTACCAGACAACTTGTAAGTAATATGATAAACTCTTAAAAACTTGAACCCTAGGGGTAATTAATTTAAATTCTGAATAAAAGGAACTGATTATTATGCTCCAAAGTGCTATCGCCATAATTTTAGTTTTGGGTCTGCTCATATTTTTCCATGAGTTGGGCCATTTTTTAGTAGCCAGAATGCTAGGCATCGGGGTAAGCACCTTTTCCTTGGGTTTTGGTCCCCGCATTTTTGGCTTTAAGCCTGGCAAAACCGAGTATCGTTTGTCTGCTGTCCCTTTAGGAGGCTATGTTCACCTGGTCGGCGAAACAGCTGAAGCTGAGCTCCCCCCGGGATTTAAGGCTAGTGAAAGTTTTGCCCTCCGCTCCCCTTGGCAAAGAATTCTTGTAGTCAGTGCCGGGCCTATCTTTAATTTTGTTCTGGCCTGGCTCATTTATTGGGGAATTTTTTGGGCAAACGGTCAGATACAAATTCTGCCTGAAGTTGGTCAGGTAGCTGAAAATAGTCCGGCTCAGGTAGCAGGCCTTAAGTCCGGAGATATGATCTTAAAAGTAAACGGCCAGGAAGTTGAATATTGGGACGACTTAGCTAAGGCCATCAGGCAAAGCAAAGGAGCCCCCCTGCGCCTGCAGGTCCAGAGAGACAAGGGCGTGGTTGAACTAATGGTCAAACCCAAAATCACCAAACGTCGCAATATTTTCGGGGAAAAAATTTTAGTCCCGCAAATTGGCATCACTGCCTCCGGACGAACCGTTTCCATTCCTCTTTCCTGGTCAGAAGCAGCCAAGACAGGACTTATTCAAACCTGGACCCTGATCAAACTCACCCTTGAAGGCCTGATCAAATTAATTGAGCGTATTATTCCTTTAGATACCATTGGTGGGCCAATTATGATCGCAAAATTAGTCAGCGACCAGGCCCATCAAGGTCTAATCAATGTTCTGGCCTTAACAGCATTAATCAGTATCAACCTGGGCTTACTCAACCTTCTGCCTATTCCTGTCTTGGACGGAGGCCATATTCTTTTTTACACCATTGAAATTATTATCGGACGTCCACTGGATCAAAGGCTACAAAAAATAACCACTAAAATCGGCCTGAGCTTTCTCATCGCCCTTATGGGCCTGGCAGTAGTCAATGATATCCTGCGCTTCTTCAAGTAACGTTGGAACTTAATAACGAAACAATACTTCCCTGCCTTGCAGGCTTTAAGGGCAGACATCCCCGGCGGCGGGTTCCCCGGATAGACTCCATGAACTCAACAAACGCAAAAAACGCAATATTAGCGGTCAATGGAGCAGAAGCCTCCCTTCAGTTGGTCATTGGCCACAATCAAACCGTACTCCTGGCACAGGAGATTTACGCTCCTGGACAGGCTATGAAATACTTAGCCCCTATCTTACAGCAAGCTTTAGACCTTTTAAATCTAAAGTTTTCCGATTTAAAAGGTCTGGCTTATGTACGCGGCCCAGGAAGTTTTACCGGGCTGCGCCTGGTGCTGGCACATATTTTCGGCCTGGCTAGAGGATGCAACCTACCGGTGGCTGCGCTGGATTACTTGCCACTCCTGGCCCAAGGTCCGGGACCATTGCTAACAGGCGAACTCTGGGTGGTAACCCACTCCAGACGTAATCAAGTGTACGCCCAGGGTTTTGAGGTGCCTGAAGTAAAGGCCATCTCGGAGCCAAAGGCCTTGAGCTTGGCTCGGTTAGAAAAAATTCTTAACATGAGACCTAAAAAAGTCTATCTTTTAGGAAGTGGTGTACGAAAAAATCAGGTTCTCCAGCAAAATAACTCCTGGGAAATTTTGCCCAGTTTTTGGGATAAACCTCTACCTGATATACTATTAGCCAAGGGGGGTCAGGCCAAGTTTACCAAAGAAATGATCCCTCCCCTATATTTACGGCCATCAGATGCTGAAGAAAACCTGGCCAATATTGCACAAAGCAGAGGAGTGGACCTGGAAGAAGCACGAAAAATCGTAAATCGAGATTCGTAATTTGTTAAAAAATAAAGTGAAGTTGCCCGAACACGAAATTTAGGGGTAGGGAATAAGGGGTACGGGTTAGGGAAGATTGCTTGAACCCCTCTTTTATTATTAACCGCAGACCCACGCAGACGGACGCAGACAAGTGCTCCCGGCGACTTGCCGGTCGCACTGTTAGTTCCGGCCTGAAAGGCCGGGAAGGATATTTGAATTTCGACTTTTATCGTATCGGATACGGCTGTCATTACACCCAGAAAGTGATAGTTACTGATCCTAACCACGGCCTTTTAGGCCGTCAGGTTTTTGTTCGGCAAAGTCTGCCGAACAAAATGAAAGTTGTCTGCGTTAGTCTGCGTGGGTCTGCGGTTAAAAAAGTGCATTTTAGACTTTTTCCCGACAGGTGCAGATAATGGTTACGCTTTCTCCTAGCCTTGAAGATTATCTGGAGATAATTTTTTTACTTGAATCTACCAACTCCGAAGCCCGGCCAAAGGATATTGCCAATCGTCTTGGAGTACAAAGGGCCTCGGTTACCGGAGCCTTGCGCAGTCTGGCTGAAAAGAGATTGATAAATTATCAACCCTACAGTTCAGTCACTTTGACTCCAGAAGGCTTTAGGCTGGCTGCGCGCATTGTCCATAGACACAAGGTCCTGACCGAATTTCTGCAAAAATTTCTTGGCCTCCCTTCTGATGTTGCCGAGGCCAATGCCTGCCGTATGGAACACCACATCGATGACGAGGCTCTGGAAAGATTGATCCAATTCATCCAATTTGTGCAAAACTGTCCGCGTACAGGGGACGACTGGCTCAAGGCCTTTACTCGCCTTTGCTCAGATCCTGGCAAATGCTCTAACTGCCAGGCTTGCGTCCAAAAATGTCTAGACTCCCTTGATTGAGTTATTGCACTTAAATACGCCTGCCAAAAGTATTCTGACTTTCTATATTCCCATCCTGATTGACTAACCTTTTTCTACAAAATTATCATAAGAGTCTGTGGCCAACCCCCATTTTGACTGCCAGATTGAAAATTCTGGTTTCTGGAATGCCTTGCAAAGGGCTGGGTAACCCATCTTAGTGAAGCTTGCGGAAAAGCAGAGCATCGGGACGACAAAGCTAAATATCTGGTGCTTCCTGCCATAACTATCGGCAATTAAAAGAAAATTCGTTTATCCAAAATACCCCATTATGCTCTGCCCGCAAGCAAGCTATAGATGGGTCCAGGCATTTGCACCAGCATGAAAGAAACCAAGATTGAAAAAAATCATGAAAAGTTGTCCTATGAGTAGGGTTCAGCCACAGACTCTTTATGCTCTGTCCACAAGCAAGTTTTGAGAACAGGTCCAAGTCTTTATACCAGCATGAAGGAAACCAAGACGGAAATAAAACCATGGAAATTAAGTTAATAAAAAGGTTTGGACACAGGCTCATAAATCCGAGAACCTTTTGTTTGTGTACAAAAGGTTGGATACCGGTCACCACTCTTCCCAATAACCAAAAAGTCCCAAAAATATCCTAAAGTTATTCCTCAATAAGCCGATTATTAGAGTAAAGCAAAAAGGATGGCAGGGAAGCCATTCAAAAACTTTCAAGGAGGAATAGCTATGTCTTTAGTAGTTAATCACAATTTAATGGCCATGAATGCAGCCAGGAATTTATCCATGGCTTATGGCAAACTGGGTGTGTCCACCAGAAGACTCTCTTCTGGTCTAAGAGTAGGAACAGCAGCTGATGACGCTGCAGGCCTGGCTATCAGGGAGCTTATGCGCGCAGATATTGCTGCTGTTAATCAGGGTATCCGTAACGCCAATGACGCTATTTCTCTGATTCAAACAGCTGACGGCGCCTTACAAACTATTGACGAAAAGTTGATCAGGATGAAAGAGTTGGCTGAACAGGCTGCAACCGGTACTTACACCTCAGACCAGAGATTGCTCATTGATTCAGAATACCAGGCCATGGCCTCAGAAATTACCCGTATCGCCAATGCCACAGATTTTAACGGTATCTATCTATTAAATGGAAATTTATCCCAGTCAGGAGATCAATCTACATGGACATCTGACGGAAGTGGTCTGGATGCAACTGGTGCTCTGCGCGTCCACTTCGGTACAGCCAACGATAGTGCGGAAGATTACTATCATGTTGCTATTGGACTTTCGACTGCATCTGCCTTTGGTTTAGGTAACAATGCAGATACTTCCAGGTCTGACTATGTAGGTGGAGCCTCCATCTCTACACAGAGTCTCGCCCAAGCCGCTTTGGAGGGCATCAAACAGGCTATTGTCTCAAAAGACCAAATTCGAGCCAGCCTTGGCTCCCTTCAAAACAGATTACAAGCCACAATTACCAATCTTCAAATCCAGGCTGAAAATCTGCAAGCTGCTGAGTCTCGTATCTCTGACGTTGATGTGGCCACTGAAATGACCGAGTTTGTCCGGCAACAAATCCTTACTCAGTCTGCTGTAGCCATGCTCTCCCAGGCCAATTCCTTGCCAAGGATGGCCTTACAGCTCATAGGAGGATAAAACTTCTTAACCTAGCACTAACTCAAAGGCCGGGCCTGATGGTTCGGCCTTTTTTGGTCCAGGCACTTAATTTGCATAACCTATGATATGCAGGTAAAATTTTCTCCAGGAGGCCTACTATGGTAGCGGAAACTGACTACCTCACTTCCGGGCAGATACACTTCACCGGCCTAGGTTCAGGTACGGATTTTGAGACCATGATCCAAAAGCTGGTGGAGTTAGAAGGCGCCCATATCAGAAGGCTGGAAGCCTGGAAGCAAGATATACAGGATAAAATCGAGGCCTTTCAGGAATTAAATTCATCCATGCTCAGTCTGAAAACAACATTATCGGGCATGGATACGATGAAAGAATTTTTTATCAAGAACGCTACTTCAAGCAATGAAAACATCCTAACAGCCTCAGCAAGCAGTGATGCGGAAGAAGGTACCCATACGATAGACATCAATCAACTGGCCCAAAATGATATCGAAATGAATAACAATGGGTATTCAGATTCAAATGCTGTCATTAACAGCTCGGGCTCCACAAAAATATTTTCATATACCTACAACACCACTACTGTTTCCATCGATGTTCCTGATGGCACTACTCTTGAGGGATTAGTCAACCTGGTTAACCAGGATGCAGATAATCCGGGAGTCAGGGCCTCATTGATCTTTGATGGGACTAATTATTATTTTCAACTCCGGGGTCTGGACCTGGGCGATAAATACGAAGTAACCATTGAGACAGATGCCACCGATCCTTTAACAGGCTTTACCACTACTGATTTTACAGAAACTCAGGATGCGCAAAACTCCCAAATCAGAGTTGATGGTTGGCCTACGAGTAGCTGGATTGAACGAGAAACCAATTCTATAGATGATGTCATTACCGGCCTTACTTTAAATCTGAAAGATACTGGGACAGTAAAAGTTACCGTAACCAATGATAATGAGGCCATTAAGGAGCAAATACGTACGTTTGTCGATCAGGTAAATACCGTATTAACTTTGATTAAAGAACAAAGCAAAGTTGATCCTGTCTCACAAAAAGGCTCCGTGCTTACCGGCAACTACGGGCTAAACATGATACAGGAGCAGGTAAAAAATATTTTAGCAGCCAAGGGCATAGGCTTTGACTATAACGAAGACACTTATCCTTCATTATCCAATATAGGGATCACTACTGATGCACAAACAGGATCTCCAACCCTAGGACTCCTTTTATTAGACGAGAGTAAACTTGATGAAGCACTGCAAAAAGATCCTCAAGCCGTTGCTGAAATCTTCAGCGCCGACCTCGTGCCAGCAACCAATACGTCAGATTTCCGCTACTATTCACATATCGATGGACTAACAGAGGGTGGAATATATGATGTTACTTATAGTGTAGATTCAACAGGGACCATAACATCTGCTACGATTGACGGAGAAACCGCCAGCATATCAGATAATATTATCACATCAATGAACGGAGCATCAAAAGGTCTGGCTATCCAGGTAGATAACCTGACACAGGGAGACTACTCTGGCCAAATCAGGCTAAAAAAAGGTAAGACAGGTGAACTGATTGACAAACTGGAGGAATTAACTGATTCGTATAACGGGCCTCTGCATATCATGGAAGAAAATTACAATGATACAATAGACAACCTCGATAAAAAAATTGCATGGGAACAAAAACGGATAGACAACTTCGAACGTGCTTTGCGCGACAGATACGCCCGATTAGAGGCCTTACTAGGTTATTATGATGGTTTGAGCAACGCACTTTCAGCACAAATTGGCTCACTTTCCACCAAAAGTAAATAAACTTAATTAAACTCTTGGTGAACTCACTTACTAAAGCAAATTAAGGAGGAAATACATGCAAACTGCAGCCAGGGCCTATCTTCAAACCAAAGTTAACACTACGACTAAAGAAGAACTGGTGGTCCTTCTTTTCGAGGCAGCCATCAAATTCCTTCAACAAGCTAAAGAAAAGATAAAAGAAAATGATTTCGCTGAAAAAGGTATCCTTATCTCCAAAGCTTTGGACATTATTTCTGAACTTAATGCCAGCTTGAACACTGAAAAAGGGGGCGAGGTTGCAAAAAATTTACACAATCTTTATTATTATTGTCAGACTAGGTTGCTGATAGCCAATCTGAAAATGGACTGCGAGATTATTGACGAAGTCATTGGCATCCTAAAAAAAATTGGCTCGGCTTTTGCCGAAATAGTGCAAAAAAACAAACTTGCCCACCCATAAATCCCCTGCATCTTGCTCTATCTCAGGACGCTCCTGCCCAAAATAAAAATTTGCTCTACATGAACAGTATTATGAAACGGTGAAAGGGTGAATCGGGAACAATGAAGCTCGGAAAAAATAATATTCTCTTTGTTTCCCCTTTCACCTCTTCACCGTTCCTCCTTTCATCACCCAAGACATTATTTAAACTTGATTATCTATAAATGAATAATTAAGCTTGTATTTTGTATTGATGAGCATTATCATTTATATCAATGATAGCTTTTTTACTGACAACTAAAATCCTTGCCTGAACAAAGACAGGGAGACACAATGCGTATTACCTGCCCCAACTGCCAGTTTAGCCAAGATGTCCCAGAGGAAAAGATCCCTCCCAAGGCAGAACAAGCCACTTGTCCTAAATGTAGACATAAGTTTAAGTTTAGAGACTTAAGCTCATCTTTTAAGCTTTCCGAAGAGCCAGAAGCCACTCCGATGGAGCAAAATGATAAATCAACAGAGAAAAGACAATCAGACCTGGAGGGAGAAAACAAGGAAAACATCTGGGAAAAATTAGAGTCCATGGCCAAAGATACGGAATCCAAAAAGGTAGATAGAGACAGTCTCGCGGAAGAGGAGGCGGATATCCCTTGGGAACATTTAGAAAAATACGATTTTTTCCCAGGCCTTTTCAAAACCATAAAAGAAGCCATGCTCTCTCCGGCAAACTTTTTTGCCCGGATGAAACTCACAGGCTATAGTAAGCCTCTTGTGTTCTATCTTCTACTAGCCGAAGTCCAGGCCATTGCCAACTTCATCTGGCATATGGTCGGACTTATGCCCATGATAAGCTCCCAGGGTTATGCGGTTCCGGGGATGGGTATAGCTGGCCTTGGCTCAGCAATCCTTATACTCTACCCCCTTTTACTAACTATATTATTATTCATGGTTGTCGGCTTCAATCACCTTTTCCTTGTGCTGGTCCGGGCTGGAACAAGTGGCTTCCAGGGCACTTTCAGGGCAGTGACCTATGGTAGTGCACCAATGATCCTGGCAATTATTCCCTTCATTGGTCCCCTGCTAGGGGGACTTTGGGCCATGGTGGTCACGGTTATCGGATATAAAAATATTCACCACACAAGTTATGTCAAAGTCTTTATAGCTATGTTCTTGCCCATAATTTTAGGTATCGTCTTAGGAGTAATTTTACGCTTCTCATCCTCTTTTTAAGACGTGAAAATGAGTACGTGAGATAGAATATGTTTAACCGACTCAAAAAATTATGGCAGCAACATCGAGAAAAAAAAGAGCTCAAAAAAAGCATCGAGCCTCTCGAATTTCAGAAAATGGCCCAGGAAATCCTGATTATGGCTGAAATTGCCGCCCAGATCCTGCCTGAAGACAACCAGGTTCAAACCAGGATCAAAAAAATCAAACAGGATGTGGAAAAGTTACAGGTCCTGATCCAAAATAGAGAGTTTAAAAAACTTTCCTTTGATACCAGGCTAGAGTTAAAGCATAGTTTGGAGGCTTCCAAGGTTCTGTTGGAAGAAAGCATGCATTTGGCCTTGCCTCCGACCAATCTTTTACAATAAAAAAACAAAATTTTTTAAGAGGACATTATGATAGGAATTTCAAAACTTTATTGTGCCAATATTGAACCATCTGATGCCTTGCGCTATGGGCGAAAGTCTAAAGAACTGCCGTCTCATCTTTTACAATTCTCCAAAGATAAAAAGCCCGTGGTGGTCTGGAATATGACCCGCAGATGTAACCTGAAGTGTGTCCACTGCTATGCACGGGCAGTTGATCCTGAAGGTAAAGACGAGATTTCCACGGAACAGGCAAAACAGATCATCGACGACCTGGCGGCTTATGGCGCTCCAGTAATGCTCTTTTCTGGTGGGGAGCCTCTGGTCCGGCAAGACCTGACAGAGCTGGCCCACTATGCTGTAGGCAAAGGTATGCGCGCGGTGATTTCCACCAATGGCACCCTAATTACCAAGGAAAAAGCCAAAGAATTAAAAGATGTGGGCCTGTCTTATGTGGGCATTTCCCTGGATGGGGGCGAGGAAGTACACGACCGCTTTCGGGGCGTTCCCGGAGCCTTTAAAAAGGCCCTGGAAGGTGTGGAAAATTGCCAGGCCGAAGGTCTGAAAGTAGGGTTGCGCTTCACTATCAACAAAAGAAACGTGGGAGAAATCCCCAAAATTTTTCAATTACTAGACGAAATGGAAATCCCCCGCGTCTGTTTTTACCATCTGGTTTATTCGGGACGTGGCTCCGAACTAATCAAAGAAGACTTGGGGCACCAGGAAACCAGGGACATGGTCGACCTGATCATGGATGAAACCAAAAAACTTTTTGACGCAGGAAAACCAAAAGAGGTCCTGACCGTTGATAACCATGCCGATGGCCCTTATGTTTACTTGCGGCTTCTTAAAGAAAACCCTAAGCGGGCAGAAGAAGTGTACGAGCTTTTGCAGTTTAATGAAGGAAACAACTCCGGTCGAGGCATTGGCTGTATTTCCTGGGATGGCAGCGTGCATGCGGACCAATTTTGGCGCAACCACACCTTTGGCAATGTCCTGGAAAGGCCCTTCTCTGAGATATGGGATGATCCAAATATCGAACTTTTGGCCAAACTGAAAAACAAAAAAGCCTATGTAAAAGGTCGGTGTGCCTCTTGCCGTTTTTTAAACGTTTGTGCTGGAAATTTCAGGGCCAGGGCAGAGGCCTACTATGGAGACATCTGGGCGCCAGATCCGGCCTGCTACCTTACTGATGAAGAAATTGGAATAAAATAAAAATAGGGAGAGAAAAAACATGTCTGGCTTTTATCGGGGACGAAGACTCAGGCGTACAACTGGGATCCGGGAATTAATTCGGGAAACAGAAATCAGACCCAAAGACCTGATTCAACCCTATTTTGTGGTCGAGACTGAAGACAAAAACTTTGCCTGTGAAGTTCCTTCCATGCCTGGACAATATCAGCTATCCATACCCAAACTTCTGGATAAGATTGGCCAGGCAGTGAACAATGGGCTCAAAAGCTTGATCCTCTTTGGAATTCCAGCCCATAAAGATGAGACAGGAAGCCAGGCCTATGCTGAAAACGGAATTATCCAGCAGGCAGTAAAGGCTATCAAGGATAAATATCCCCAGCTTGTTGTCATCACTGATGTCTGCCTGTGTGAATATACGTCACATGGTCATTGTGGGCTGATAAAAGACAGGTATGTACAAAACGACCCTACTCTAAAACTTCTGGCCCAAACTGCCCTCTCCCATGTCCAGGCAGGGGCAGACATGGTTGCGCCATCGGACATGATGGACGGACGGATTCAGGCCATAAGAGCTATCTTGGATGAAAACGATTATACTGAAATCCCCATCATGTCCTATGCGGTCAAATACGCATCAAGCTTTTACGGACCATTTCGTGATGCAGCAGGAAGCGCTCCGCAATTTGGAGATCGCAGATCCTATCAGATGGACCCGGCCAATTCAGTAGAAGCCATGCGTGAAGCCCAGGCAGATATCGACGAGGGTGCAGATATTATTATGGTCAAACCTGCCCTGCCTTACCTGGATATCGTACGTAAAATAAGAGATAATTTTTTTGTCCCGGTAGCAGCTTATCAAGTCAGTGGGGAATATAGCTTGATCAAGGCAGCTGCAGCCCAAAACTGGGTGGATGAAAAAGGTATTGTTATGGAGAGCCTGATTTCTATTAAGCGGGCGGGAGCAGACCTGATTCTTTCCTACTTTACAGAACAGGTCCTTAAATGGATCAAGTAATATCCCTATAATTTGAGCACTAAATCATACACCTTTTCCACGCGGGCAAACACCACTGACCAAGAATAAAATTTTAATAAGTCCTCGACCTTGGTCAAATCTAATTGAGGTTCTCTTTGTGCGCCTCTGATTTGCTTTTTTAAGCACTGAACAAGGTTATGGATAAATTTCTCTTCGTCCTCTTGAACAGGAACATCGACCTGCTGAAGCCTGGGTAGAGGTACAAGACTAATATAATCACTAACCTTTCCATTTCTACACAGCACCTCCAGTACTCCGGGCAGAGTCGTGGCTACCAAACGACAGCCACATGCCAGGGCCTCCAACAAGACTAAAGGTAGACCCTCAAAAAATGAAGGAAGAATAAAGATATGGCCTTGTTTCAAGACCCTGGCCAACTCCTGCTGTGAAATCAGACCATAAACCCTGCACCTGGGGCCAAACTTTTCAGCCAGCTTTAAGCAAGTTTCCTTTTCTGTCCCGCTTCCGCCCCCGACAAGATGCAAGACAAATTCTTCTCCTTCATCCAGCAACCTTAAAAGAGCCCTCAACAACCACGGAACACCTTTTGCCCGGCTGAGTTTTCCAGCATAGACCAAATGTACCGGTGGAGGGGTTGGCTTTATCTCCGGACAGAACAGATCATCATTGTACCCTGCACCGACCACATGGATTTTTCTCTCTTCAATCTGATAAAAACGAACAATATCATCTTTTTGCGCTCGACTTAAAGCCAAAACCGCATCAATTTTTTGGCATGGTCCCAAGACCCTTTCTTGCAGATGAGCACAATTTTGGAACTGGCGCAGGTCAGATCCGTGGCAAGTAGTTACCTGGGGTAAGTGGCGGAAAAGCTCCCGCACAAGAGCTGATACCAGCCACAAGTGATGGGTGTGAATAATATCGGGCTCAAAGCTTTGCACCATCTTCTCGAGTTTGGCAGCAAAACATTTTTCATAGGCTTCCAGTTCGTCGCTGCTTAAATCGCAAAATCGTTTACTGGGGTAAGGCATGACATCGCTCATACCCACAATAGGAAAAGAAAGGTCCTGGCCTTGAAAATAGACAAAAGAAGAACATTTTGGAGCTAGTTCAAAATCGGTTAAATCTTCCCCTTTTGGCAACCCTGCCAATAGATAATTCTTGTGTCCCTTTTTAATAGCCTCCCTGATCATGGCCCGGATATAGATACCGCTTCCGGTTGAATCAGGTCGCTGACTCAAAACATGTAGTATCCTCATTCACATACTCCTTTAGAGCCTATGGCCGAACCCTATTTTAACCGCTGATTGAAAGTCTTGGTTTCTGAAATGCATTAC
>NZ_CEYAEZ010000031.1:0-26229 GCF_982781345.1 Desulfovulcanus sp. | reverse complement strand
TATTCAGATTAAATTTGCCGCTTATTAACACTTGACAAAGAACACAGTTGCTTACTCGATTGGCTGCTATAGTTTTTTATATTCAGGATATGCGAAATTCCATACAACATTAAACCCGCACATAGCTTTGAGTGTTGGGATTGAATTCAATCGAAGAAGTGACACATCCTCCTCCGATAAAGAAAACTTCAAATTTTTTGTAAATATCTGATTAGGGCGTGAACACTCCATAATAATAGACATCAAGTAGTTGCCTGTCTCCCAGTAGAAAGCCCTATCAAGCGTTGTGTATGCGTTTACCAACTCAGGATCTTTGAAGAACTGATCGAAAAAAGTTTCAAGCAGAAGAGGATTATCAATTAATGCTGACATAATATCATGACCGTGTTCTTGTTCTAATTCTTGAATTCTCTGGTTTCGAAATTCGATCCACTTTGCAGGTATATGTCCTACCTTGGGAGCATTTTCAGAAATGAAAGTTTCATCTACGAAAAGTATATTATATTTGAAAGGGTTATTTTGTGTAAGGAGAAAACTTGACGCCATTTCAAGACGGATTGGGTCACTTTGATTGAGGGCAATTGTCGGAGACCTAAAGAAACGCCAATTAAATGTATGTGTTGCGGAATCTCGCACACGTGTGATCTGAACATAAATGCGTTCTACAAATGCGTTTTTATGCAAAACACGTAAAGTGCCCATCAATCCAAGGGTTGGTCCCAATGTTGAGTACCCTAGTTCAATATTACCGGATTCGTAAATTGCAATAGTCGGCTTTCGGAACCTACGCCAAATCTCGATAACCCATATTTGAAGTAAGGCAATAGCGGAGATTATCCAAGGTCCAAGTTGTGCAATAGTCATGGAGGCTTGTGCCGATTCCTGATCCATCAAGTTATCTCTATCTTACAGCCCCGATAGACAGACCGTGCTTGCGCAGTCTGTCTATCGACTAAAGTCACCTGCCGACAAATCCGCAAAGGAAGCGCAGCGGGGTTGGCGGTCAAGTGCAGACATTATGCTAAAAAGTAATTCCAATTTTAGTCCCCCTGGAGTACAGAAAAGCTACAAGAAACTAGGAGGACACAGCTATGAAAACACTAAACAAAAATAAACAACTTTTTAATAAAATTCGTTAGGCTTAAGATTAAGTGGCTGACAACAAAATTATGTTGATTCGATGTCATGCGGCAGAAAATAAATTTCTGGCCGTTAACAATAGCTTGCATTAAATTTATTCTACAACCCCATAACATCCAGAAGAGTCTATTCCAATGGACA
Source organism: Desulfovulcanus sp. (assembly GCF_982781345.1). Classification (NCBI taxonomy): domain Bacteria; kingdom Pseudomonadati; phylum Thermodesulfobacteriota; class Desulfovibrionia; order Desulfovibrionales; family Desulfonauticaceae; genus Desulfovulcanus; species Desulfovulcanus sp. The sequence goes on along the minus strand of NZ_CEYAEZ010000031.1, from coordinate 24,948 downwards.
ATGGATTTCTATACCCTAAAATTAGATGGAAAACGAAAAAATTTTCACTCAGGCGCTTGACTTTTTACATAACAGCGATTTGTTATGCATTTTCTAAACATATTGTTCTAACTCTATGAATTTCTTTAGTTCCTTCAATAGGGAATGAAAACCAATATCTATCATTTAAACCACCACAAGCAATATCAATTAAATTAGCGATGAAGTAGGAAAATGAAAGGTTGGATATCTTATAAATATTATAGAAATCATTATTGCAGTCAGTTACTGGCGGATCAAGCCTATTGGCATCTTGGCTTCTCCATTTGCGAATAAAATAATCTTTACCTAATGATATATGATTAACTTTCTTGGCTGATTGACGTAGAGTATCATCTATTTGATCAGAAGCAATATTTCCATTGAATTCGAACGAAAAGATACCTAAAAATAATTCTCTGTTTTCAAAGGCATTTTGTATAAGTATAGGTTGAAGAGTTTCATCAAAATGTTGGACTACAGATTGGAAAGTGTTATTGCCTCTTCCAATACTTGATTTTACTTCAACTATGCCTTTTACATTCTCCATTGTTGTTATTATAAAATCTCCTTCACAGAAAAGTACAGGATAGGCATTGTCATAAACTATAATATCAATTTGTTTGCTTATGTTATTAGGATCATTTGCATTAACAATAAAACCTGTTCCAATAGAAATATTACTTGGCAGGAATTTGCGCAATATATTCTTTAGTATCGCTTCCTTATACCTTCCTTCTTCTGCCCAATGGCGACTACCTATTAAATTGCGAACACGATTTTTTACGACGTTTAGCTCTTCGGTAATTGATTTTTGAAATTCTTTGGCGTTCATTATTTATTCCTTAATACTGCATAACGTGAAAAGTCACCAACCGACAAGACGCAAGCCCGAAGGGCGGAGCGGTTTGGCGGTCTGGTGGACTGACTTGTGTACGCCCGGCATGGGCGTGAGTTTATGGGGTTCAAGTCCCCTGTAAGGGTTCCTATGCTAAAATAATTTAGCCCAAATTACTAGCCAAAGGCAAGGGTCTTACCTCGAGGTAAGGTCTGAAGGAAGCCGGAGCGCAAAGATGTGGGCCGACGAACAGAAACGTCATATAAGGCCGAGTCTTCGGATAAGACAGCACAACATGTCAAAGTCCAGGGAACAGGAGATACGGTAAATAGCGCGGATCAAACATCGGAAGTTCACGCTCTTATCCGGGGAGACCTGTTTTTCCATGCGGCAAGATTTTGTTTCCAGTGAGAACACCGGCAGGGGCCACCGGTATAATGTCCCGGCACAGACAATGGAATGATCTGCCTTGTCTGTGAAATACGAAACAAAGATGAGCAGACAGAAAACAGAACTTGCAGCGCCATAGGGAGTAATCTGTATGGTGAGAAAACAGGAGTCAGCAGACGCCATAGTAGCCAAATGCCAGGAGTAATACCCTGGACATGGTGAAGGGCTGAACATCAGGAAGAGGAAAGGTATCTATGAACTCTGAACATACTTTGAACCCGACCGGGGGAGTCTTGAACAGGCGTTACATGGAAGAACCAGCCTCAAGTCTAAACCTGTTGGAGTGTATATTATCCAACGACAATATCAAAGAAGCATGGAAACAGGTGCGTGCCAATAAAGGCGCTCCTGGGATTGATGGAATAACCGTAGATGAATTCCCCTATGCCTTCCGCGAATGTTGGTCTGATATACGCTCATCAATCCTTGCAGGAAAGTATAAGCCTTCTCCTGTACTTCGTGTTGAAATACCAAAGCCTGATGGCAACCTACGACCATTGGGCATTCCAACAGTGCTGGACAGAGTAATTCAACAAGCCATCGCTCAGGTACTGGGGCCAATATTTGACCCTGGGTTCTCTGAGTCAAGCTGTGGTTTCAGACCAGGAAGGTCAGCTCATGATGGGGTAAAACAGGTGCAGAAATACATCAAACAGGGTTATAAAATAGCTGTTGACCTTGACCTGGCAAAATTCTTTGACCGGGTAAATCACGATGTTTTGATACACCGAATATCTCGCCGGATACAGGACAAGCGAGTTCTGCATCTTATTGGCAAATACTTAAGGGCTGGCGTCATGGTCAAAGGACGATTACAGAGAACAACAATGGGAGTACCACAAGGAGGGCCGCTTTCTCCTTTGCTTGCAAATATCCTGCTGGATGATGCGGACAAGGAACTTGAAAAGCGTGGTCATTGCTTCAGCCGGTATGCTGATGACATCATCATTCTGGTGAAAAGCTTAAGGGCTGGACAACGAGTGATGAACAGTATCCGCTGGTTTCTGGAAAATAAACTGAAACTCACTATCAATGAACAGAAAAGTAAAGTGGCTCCAGTGGAAGAATGCAGTTTCCTGGGTTTTGTCTTCATCCGGGGCAAAATCAGGTGGAGTGAGAAATCCTTTCAAAAGTTTAAAAGGCAAATACGCCTGTTAACTGGAAGGAGCTGGTTTGTGTCTATGGAATACCGGTATAGAAAGTTAGCGGAATATGTACGTGGCTGGATGAACTATTACGGGATATCGGAGTATTACCGGCCAATCCCGGAGATAGATGAATGGCTACGTAGGCGGATAAGGATGTGTTATTGGAAACAATGGCGCTATACCCGCACCAAAGTCCGTAACCTTCTCAAGTTAGGTACACCCAAAAGACAGGCCATACTTACAGCACTAAGCTGAAAAGGCCCCTGGCACTTAGCCCGGACGCTTGCAGCCCAAAGTGGTATGACCAATAAATGGCTGTACGAGCAAGGATTGATTTCTGTCAAAGAACAGTGGGTAAAGATTCACTACCCGGATACGGCTCGGTAATCCTGATGAAACGCCCTGTGCGGATCCGCACGCAGGGTGTTGTGGGGGCTGGGGGAGAAAAAAAACCCCGGCTACCCGATTAGAGCTTTTCATGAATGTAACTCCAAGATTTCGCGTATTTTTTGAGCGGCGTCGTGCATAAGAAGGGCCGTGACGCCAGAGATTATTGTGCTGAGTAGAAATATAGAGGCAATTATATATTCAGGAAGTTGTTTGCAGAATAGCCATATAGAAATTGCTCCTGCACCACAGACTAAGCAATAAATTTTACTCAATAATATGCGATCCGTAACCATATGGTAGAGAGGCCATTCATATAATGCTTTATTGCTACCAGTATCCAAGGGGGCTCTGACCTTGCTTGAGGTTTTGAAGGCAATCCCAGAAAACAAAAGAGGGAGTGACGGTAAAAATTTCCAAATTTCGTCGTTTGTTTTAAACAAAGAACCTAGCGTATTAATAGGTTTTTCTGCATATATGTTTAGTAGGACGACTAATAAGATAACGCATAGTTCTGGTGAAATTAGTATCATGCGCTTTATATCGATAAGACGCCTCACTTACCATGCTCCATATGTCGTGATGCTTTTACCTTTTCTAATATTGCAAGAGCTTTTAAGTATAACTCGTATGGGTCTGGTTCCTGATCGAATGAAAAATTTAAGGCTGTCTCAGAGGTTTTTATGACTACAATCTCTTCATTTCTCCTGCCTCTTACTATGCCTTTTCCGTAACCGTCTGCTGCCATAAGTATAGCAGCGTCACCGACATCCACTTCAAATTCAGGGATGAACTGTTTATCTTCTGATTGCTCTGCCGCCTTTTCGACTAGTAACGGTAGTTTAGTTTTTAAATTGTCTGCAATAGGTGCATCTTCAATGACAGACATTTTATCGGTATTTCGTTTTTTCAGATACTCCTCTAGTTTTTTCCAGAGTGGGCTAAAAAGAGGGTTTGGCGGTGAGACACTTGCCGATATTTTATAAATGCCATCTAGCGATGATAGCTTTGCAGAAAATGTTTTTAGGTCAGAAATTAAATCAATATCGCATTCAACAAAGAAATTTTTGTGCGTCCGTTTAACAATATCGCAGAATCTGCGTATAAAAATATTCGTTTCTATTTTGTTAGAAATATTAAGAAAGCAAATTCCTGAGTGTTTAGGAATGTACACGAATGGGCTTGAAGCCAAGATTAAATTTGGCTCTATGCGTTTCTCTCCAGATTTTGTATCAGTATCAACAACATCTACTTCACCTTCAGGTACAAATTTGCTCAATTTTCCAAAAATATAGCGATGCCCGGATTGATTGTACTCATTGACATCGATAAAAGTCCAAGAGTTGCCACGAAATTGAATTACTGCTGGATTGTTAAAGGCATAAATCAATTTATCTTGGTCGAGAATGCCAAGTTTTAATACACGCCCAATATAATATGTACCTTTTCTTGCCATAATTTTTTTTTAGCTCTAACGAGAGCTGTAGAAAAACCTTTTCTCAGGGCTTGTTTATACAGGACTTGACTTTTTTCCGTCCTAGCTGGTTCAAGTTGCCGCTATCACCAATTCATTTTTTTGCAGCTGATATATGGACCGGCTTGTTCAGGTTGTTTTGTTCCCGGATAACCTTTCCAGTCTCTCAATATCCATTTATGCAAATACCATCTTCATCTCGACTAACAGACTACATATCAGTAATCTTGATGAAATGGACTGTGCGGACCCGCACGCAGGATGTTGTGGGGGCCGGGGGAGAAAGACCCACGGCTACCCGATTAGAATTTTTCTTATTTTTGTTGGTTATCACAGTTTTTAAAACGAATTGTTAGAGATTTTTAATTACAATCAAAATGGCAAATGTCTCCAACTCCAATTGCCACCCACTACAACAAAAATCTGTCCATGGAGTCTTAAATATTTAAAGATTTTTTTGCATTTATTCATTATGTTGTCTCTAACAGACGAAGAAGAAATACCTTCAAACATTCCAGCTACAGTTGTGCTTGGTAATAAAATTTTATTTTCTTCACTAGAAATAATTTTTTTATCCAATCCAATTTTTTCAAATTCCTGATATACGGTTTCATAATCATCCCAATCTGCATTTTTAAGATCAAATGTTACTACGACAAAGTAAGACATCCTACCCTCCTTAATGTGAGAAGACACCAGCCGACAAGACCGTAAGCGAAGCGCAGCGGCTTGGTGATCTGGTGCATTGGCTTCTGTACGCCAGTCAATGGAGATGAGCTTATATCGGATTAAAGTCCCCTGTGCGTGATCCTATGTTAATGGACTACAAGCCGTAATATTTTGTTCTGCAATATTAAAGTAGAGCGAAATGAGGTATATGCTTTTGACGTGATCTATACGTAGTTCTTATCCTTACCAAAGGTGGGTCCTAGTGAAGTCTAGAGTGAAGAGATAGATGCCAGCTCAGTTGAGTAACCATCTTCGCCGCAGGTTATTGTTGCCTTAAGTTCACACACTTAATAATAATTAAATTAGACTATAGTCCTTAAATTCTTTTTGTGTCAAGAAAATAGCAAAAAAAAATTGTAAATTTAATCTGGACCAATAAATTTTTAATAATAAGCTAGTGAAAGAAATTTTATGTAAACATTGCTTAGGCTTATAAATATAGAGCATCATTATTGATTGGTTTTGCGCGCAAACAAAGAAATTATCATAAGAGGCTATTGTGCCATGCTTAAATATAAAGCATGAAAGATAAAGAGGCTTAATTTGTTAAATATATTAACTATTTTATTAATTATTTTCTTGTATTTTGCCCCTTATTTATTTTTTTATCTCCTCCACCCATTCAATCTCAGCACCGTCCATATTTGCCCAACCTGGGCCCAAATTGATAGGTGAAATATCCTTATCAAGTTCACGAAGACTTTCGGCAAAATCGACTTTCGGCAGGGTGGTTCTATCAATCAAGGGAAAACGAAGTTTGTACGGGTCTCTGGCCTGGTTAAATGCAAAAGCCTGGCCTTTGGGCAGGTGCATTATCATTTCAGGATTTATCAAATCCACTTCTTCCTCTTCCAGACGTTCCGCGTACCCGCTTCTAAAAAGCTCATTCTGTGATTTTGCATCTGCACCTACATTCCTGGTCCTGGAAATCTTGTGGATTTTTACCTTTCCAAACAGCCCGCAAAATTCCTCAGCCAATTCCTTTTCAGGCACTCGAAGATAAATCTTGTTGTTGATGTTTCCCAAAATCTGCTTGGCCATTGATCCGCTGGATTGAGTAATGATGTCGCTGGTTGTCTGCATTGCCAGAAACACTCTAACACCTGCACCACCTGCTTTGTTTAAGATGTCCACATACCCGGGAAACATCACATTGTAGAATTCATCAATAATCAGGTTGATCCTGCCAGAGGGATTGGAAAAAGCATATAGTTCACCGATGAAGTATAAGAAGTCCTGTACTACCATTTTGCCCACATTTTCAGCCACCTGTCCTTTAAGCATGGAGGCCAGATAGAAATAACAAACCTTTTTTTCTTCCAATACATCCTGCCAGTGAATGTCGCTTTCCTCCGGATTTAAAAGCCTTCCAGCATCGCCTGAATTCAGGGCGGTTAATACAGGACCTAATGACGTTATCATTTTCTGAAAATGGTCCTTTGGATGACTTGCTTGTTCCTCTAAGCGCTCAATGCACTTTTCAGCATATCCTCTCACTTCATAGGACAGAGAGCTTAATTTTTCTTTTGCCAAGTCTACCAGTTCCTGCATACCGCCAAGCGAATACTTTTGGAGTGTTTCCAGGTTAATGGGTTCGTTTATGGCAATCAGGACAGACGCTATAGTTTCAAGAACCTGCCAGGAAAATTTGACAAAAGGCTCTGAATCACCGCCTGAAGGCATAATGGATGCTACCCTGTCTGCTATATCCGAAGCAGACCCGTAATTAGAGAGGGGATTAAAGGTGGATGAATTGCCTGTATGTGCCAGACTGAAATATTTAAAATCCTTTTCCTTGCCACAATCCACACAAGCGGCATAGATGCTATTAAGAAGATCGGCATCACCTTTGGGATCGATCACAATGACAGGCTCACCGGCTGCAATAAGCTGGTAGACCAGTAGTTCAATCAGCCTGGTTTTACCCACTCTGGTTGTTCCTGCAATGATCGTATGTTGCATTTCATCTCTGGGGACAATAATATCTTTTTCATCATCAAGTCCCAGGTTATGCACGAACTCATACCCACCTGCCTTTGATTCTAAATCAATATATTTTTTACGTTCAGGCAAAGCTAAAATCTGATGATAATTTTGTATATGCTTGTTTTCCCAAACATAGCCTTTTCCCAGGTATATTTTATCTGGATTTTTTTTAAGAATATTTTTTAGAAAATCTGTAGATACAGAGAAGAAATTCTTTTGATTCAAGCTGTCAACTTTTTGCTTGGCCTGGATAAACTGATATATTCTGAAACAGGCCATAAAAAGCATAACCGTTGCCACACCAATCCATATGTTAAAAGGCATAAATTTTGTATCAAAAAAAATCCATATAGCAATCCAAAGTACGAGGATTGCTAATTCTGCAATTCCTGTTTTTAATAAAAATGTTGAGTCAAAAATAATTCTTGTCATGTTGCCTCCTCATTTTTTTTGATATAGATACAACGCTGTTTTGCGTTGTTTCTAAAAATAATTATTAATAAGGAGGCAATTATGGAAGAGTACCTAAAACAAGCGCTAGAAATTGTTAAGGCCCAGGCAAGTGTTCGTAATATGACCGAAGATGAAATTACATCTATGGTCAAATCACTTGCAGAAGGTATCCGAAACGTAGCGAAAGGAGAACAAAAACAAGAAGCTTTAAGCCCCCCGGTTGACCCAAAGAAAGCCATTCGTGAAAAAAGTATTGTATGTCTGGAATGCGGGAAGTCTTTCAAGGTTTTAACAAAGAAACATCTTGCTTTTCACGAATTAACCCCAGAAGAATACAAAGAAAAGTGGGGTTATAAAAAGAACACTTCTTTGGTTGCCAAAGGGCTGGCCAGGGAAAGAAGGAAAAAGATGCAGAGTATGAGACTGTGGGAAAAGAGAAGAAAAGAGGCAGAATAAGGAGTCTGTATGCGTAAAAAGGACATTGTTAAAGATTTGCGCGAAAAATATGGATTGACTGCCGCTTGTGCAAAAGAGGTTTATGATTATTTTTTTGATACAATAGCCGCCAAATTGAAGGAAAATGGCAAGGTCGCCCTGCCGGGTATTGGAACCCTTAAGGTAGTTCAAAGATCAGAGCGTAAGGGTCGCAATCCAATAACAGGAGAAGAAATAACCATTCCTGCCAGGAAAGCCCTCAAGTTTACCGCGGCTTCCGCGATCAAGAAAGCGATCAATTGATCTTTGGTTGGCGTTCGCCGAACATACCTACTCATCTGCCAAGGGTAGAAGGAGTTCGGGGGCTGTTCTTTTGGGGCAGTCGCTGTTTACGTCAAGGCCGCCTTGCTGAGGTGGCCTTTTTTTTGTTTTTCCTGACTGGCAAATTCGGTTGGCAATTTTTCAGGTGAGGAAATGATTATTCCGGCCAGGAAAGTCGGTGGCACATAAAAAGACCGCCTATAATGGCGGTTTTTTCTTTTTTTCTATCCATAATTATCTCCCAGACATTTTTCGCCTTCGTGTCGAAGACAAAACGCGTTGTTTTGTAAAAGTCGGAGGGAAATTGGTCAGCGACCCCACGCCTAAAGGCGGGGGCATGTAAGCCCCGAAGCTGACCAGCCTGAGTCCTTTAGGGACTACGTTAGGTGGGTCATGGCACCCTGGGGTGCGTAGCCAGCTCCAGGCTCTGCCGCTGGCGGTTAAACAGTCCTGTCGGGGTAGGGACAGTGCTGCCGGCATGACAAGCCCATCTAACATTGGCGAGGCATCCTTAACCGCCGTAAGGCGAGAAGTCGGAGGTAACTCCACCGTCTGGGCAGGGGAGGTGTTCCCTCCCCACGCCTAAAGACGGGGGTCTCCACGCTGGAGGATTTGGGGATGATAAGCAAAAATTTAGGACGCCCATTAACCGTTGTTGAGGTGGCTCAAATGCTTGGAGTTTCTAGAAGTTGGGTATATAGCAACTGGCGTCTGCTTGGCGGTGTCAAGCTGGCAGGTTCGCTTCGGTTCTTTGAAAAACGAATAGAGGAGGTAATCAATGCCCTACAAGAGGATGCGCAGAGGGAAGCCTCAATGGGTGGTGGATTTAAAAACTCCACAAGGACGTATTACAAAGGTTTTCAAAGACAAAGACGAAGCGATGGAGTTCGAGGTAAAGACCAAAAAGCTGATAAAGGCCAGAGCCTCGATAAATACGGTCTGTTTGCTTGAATGGTCAGAGAAATATCTGGACTTCTGCAAGGCAAGAATGACTGACAGGGTATTTAAGGAAAAGAAATTGGCCTTCAAGCGTTTTTTTGAAGGTCTTGACCCTGATATGAGTATTGAAGGGGTTACTCCTGAACTTGCCCTGAACAAGCTCAAAAAACGGGCAGAAGAGAATACCGGTTATGCAGCCAATAAGGACAGAAAGAATCTTATAGCTGCCTGGAACTGGGGGCAGAAATTCATTTCAGGTTGGCCGCAGGTTTCCAACCCATTTGCCCTTGTCCCGAAGTTTCCATATGCCAAAAAGCCCAGGTATGTCCCACCTATGGAAGACGTTGAGAAAGTAATGGAAGTGATGAATGATGACGACCGAACAATGCTACTTTGCTTTCTGCATACAGGAGCAAGGCGAAATGAGGTGTTTAAGCTCAAATGGTCAGATGTGGATTTTGCTAACAATGAAATTTGGCTAACCACCAGGAAACGCAAAGACGGCATGGAAGAAAGAGACTCTATTCCTATGACACAGGATTTGAGAGAGGCATTGCTCAGGCATAGAGGCAAATATGGCCAGTATGAGCATGTTTTTGTTAATGATGAGGGCAAGCCGTATGTTGCACGCCATCAGTGGCTAAAACAGGCTTGCAAGAAGGCAGGTGTTAAGGCTTTCAGTTATCATTCTATCCGCCATTTGACTGCTTCATGGTTAGATGCCCACAACGTGCCCCTGACCACAATCCAGCGGATTTTGAGGCATAAAAGCTCACACACAACAGCAAGGTATCTACATGAGCTTAGAGGTGTAAAAATCTGTCTGGATGAGATTTTTGGCAAGAAGAAAGGGGGCAAGGTTTTGGAGTTCAAAAATAAAAAAGCCTCTAGTGGTTAGAGGCTTTAAAAAAGTTTCCAACCTTTTTTCCAACCTGAGCGGTGTTGGGAGTGGTTGGAGTTTTGTAAGTCCTTGAAATATTTGGCGTCCCCAGGGGGATTTGAACCCCCGTTACCGGCGTGAAAGGCCGATGTCCTGGACCGGGCTAGACGATGGGGACGCATATATTTTTATGGCTGGGGGACAAGGATTCGAACCTTGGTTAACGGGGCCAGAACCCGTCGTCCTGCCGCTAGACGATCCCCCAACGCAGAGAGAATATTTTTATTTTTATCCGTGTCGTATGTCAAGTAATTTTTTCAATTTTTTTGTCTAGGAGCAGGCAATTTGAGTTCATCCGTCAACCGGAGAAAGGGTGAATAGATAAAGGGCTCGAAACTGTCAAGCAATTTTTTTAAAAAAATTGCTCTGGGTTAAAAAAATATTGGATCGGCTTTAATAACTGCATTAATTGATGCTCCGTGTCTGGTTTGTTTGAGCAGATGGTTATTTTTTTCTAGTGTGTGGTTTTGATTGGTAGTCTTGTTGAAGTCTTGCACCTTTGCGACCCTAAAGCTTGTATGGGGTTTCTGTCCGTCGGCTCATAGTTTTGACTATGGTTACCTTACGGCAACTCCTTTGTTTTCAGTTTAGTGTTTGATGTTAAAGACTCTGTCCGCTAGGATGTCTGCTTGGGGTTGGCAGGCAAAGCGAGCCGGCCCCCAGGGCTAGCTCTACTCATGATACCAGTACTGGCTTTCTTTTAGTAGTTTAGAGGTAATTTTATCAATAGGTTGTGATCGGGTTTGTCAAATTTTGAAATCTGCTCTTCTTTGGCATTGACTCCTATCTACTTTTTGTAACAGTCCTTCAAATTTTTTTAACTTTTTCATAATGTTAATTTTTTCAAAATTTTTTGAGGTGTGAAGTAAAGAAGCAAAATAAATTTTTGTTTCTTGGTATGAGCTTTGAATTTTTTGCGTTTCAATACTGCGCCCTGAGTATTTGAAGAAATTAGGTAGGGTTCGGTCACCGTGCCTCTACTTCCCCTAACTGTGGCGAACTGTGAAAATATCTTAAGGACCCTTCGCCGTATGCTCACCTTGCCAGAAAATGGCGCAAAATTAGCCCGCCATACCTTTTTTGTGGGCGCAAAATTAGCCCATAATAATTTCCCTCAGACAGTCCGATTTTTTTATTCTCCTGAAATTATTGAAAAAAATGTTTGGCACCGAAAGTGCTTAATTAAGGGACAGGATGATGAATGAGCATGAAGAAAAGACAATTTGCTTGGCCTGTTACGGCAAACGTCTCGCTGCTATAGTTGATAATGCGTCGGATTTGTTACTGTTTAAATTGGGAAATAATGAAATTTGCCCCGCAGGCCAACTCTCCCTCCCGTTAGGAGATCTGCCTGGTTTGATCTCATTACTGAAATCCTGCGGGGTAGATATTCTAATTTGTGGTGGAATTAGCGGTTGCACCATTCGTATACTACAAAATGTAGGCATTCTGGTCATCCCATGGATCGCTGGGACAGTTGAACAGGTTTTGTCCGCATTTCAGAATAACAGCTTGGATAAATTGACCATGCCAGGTTGCCGGAGTGGGGCGGGATGTCATTTTAGAAGAAGGCAGCAGAGGCAGGGAAAAGGAGGAGGTCGAAATGAAAATAGCTATAACTGCTCAAAGCAATAGTTTGGATGCATCTATGGACAGTAGATTTGGCCGAGCCCAGGGGTTTATTATTTATGATCTGGACACGGATGAATTTGAATATGTGTCAAATGATCAAAACTTGAATCTGCCCCAGGGAGCAGGGATTCAAGCCGCCCAAAATGTTGCTCAGACAGGAGCAAAGGCTGTGATTACGGGCCATGTTGGACCCAAGGCATTTTTGGCCTTGGAAAAGGGCGGTATTGATGTTTATCTGGTAAGATCTAAAACAGTAGCTCAGGCCATAGATGACTTTAGAAATGGTCGGTTAAACAAGGCCGAGGAAGCAGATAAGCCAGGGCACTGGTAATGTTGAATGTTGAATTATGAATGTTGAATTAGAAGAAAGCAGGTGGCTGCTTAGATACCTGCCTCTAATTTAGGGTCAACGCTCGACGTTTTCTTTCGTTCAACATTAAACATTTAACATTCAATATTAAAAAAAGGAGGTAATAAAATGCCAGGTTTTGATGGAACAGGACCAATCGGTCAAGGAGCAAAGACAGGCCGTGGTTTGGGCCGTTGCACCGGTTTTGGCGGTGGACTTGCTAGCAGAAGAGGATTCGGTTTGGCCGGAGGATTTGGCCGAGGCCGGGGATTCAGGCTTGGCCGCTGCAGGTTGGGGCGTGGATACGGATATGGTCCGGCGTCTATGAGTACTGAAGATGAAAAAAATCTTATCAGCTATAGAATAAACGCCCTTGAAAACCAACTTCAATATTTAAGGAAAAGACTGGACGAGATTAATGGCTAAGGGGTTTCAGTTGGCATGGGGCAGGATAATATCCGAATCCTGCCCTTATATGTATGTATGTGAGGAAGATAGGAGGGGAGGAATTTTTCCTAACTTCTTAACTTCAAAAAACGGAGGTGGAGCATGGTGTGGAATAGAAATAATAAGCAAGGACAGGGACAAGGATGTTGTGGCGGTGGTCAGGGGAAAGGTATGGGTAGAGGCCAAGGGCAAAAAGGCCAGGGCATGGGCAAATGTTGTTCTTCTCCTGGTGCTGTGTGTGTTTGCCCTCAATGCGGAGCCGAGGCCCAACATCAGCCTGGAGTGCCTTGTGTGGATACTAAATGTCCGTCTTGTGGGGCGCCAATGACCCGTAAGTTTTAGGAGGTGATATGCGCGTTGCAGTTGCCAGTGGCAAGGGAGGCACAGGCAAAACCACTGTTGCTGTTAATCTGGCCAGGTATTTAATGGGAGAAGGAAAAGAAGTCAGCTTTATTGATTGTGATGTAGAAGAGCCAAATGCCCATTTTTTTCTTATGCAAGAATTTGATGAGGAATTTAAAGAATACGTGACGGTTCCTGAAATAGATACTCAAAAATGTTTGGGCGAAAGCTGTAAAAAGTGTGTTCAGGAGTGCCGGTTTAAATCATTGATCTGGATGGTCAGTGAGGTGCTGGTATTCCCGGAATTATGTCACAGTTGTGGACTGTGTAAGCTTGTTTGCCCTGCTCAGGCTGTGCTGGATGGCCAGAGAGAGCTCGGCACTGTTCGTCACGCCAGGAAGGATAAACTAAAGTTTTACAGTGGCCTTTTGCGCATTGGCGAAGCCATGGCCCCGCCTTTGATTAAAAAAGTAAAACAATATGCAAATCCTGGTGATGTGCAGATATTGGACTGTCCTCCGGGGACAAGTTGCCCGGTGATTGAATCCCTGGAAGGGGCGGATTTTGTTGTTCTGGTCACCGAGCCTACTCCATTTGGCCTTAATGACTTGAAACTGGCCGTAGAACTTACTCGCAAACTAAACTATCCTTTTGGGGTGGTCATTAACAGAGACGGTATGGGCGATGATGCTGTTTTGCGATATTTGGATGCAGAAAACATCCCTGTGCTGGCCAGGTTCCCCCATGTGCAGGAGGCTGCACAGGCCTATTCTCAGGGAAAATTGTTAGTGGATGCTTTTCCGGAATTTAAGGGTTTATACCAGGGATTGTGGATGGAGATTAACAAGCTGACTGATGGTTTAGGGGGAGCACGATGAAAGAGATAGTGGTTATCAGTGGCAAAGGGGGGACTGGAAAGACCAGTATTGTATCGAGCCTGGCTGCTCTGGGGCCGAAAAAAGTCCTGGCAGACTGCGATGTGGACGCGGCAGATTTACACCTTATCCTGCATCCACAAATAAAAGAAAAACACGATTTTATCAGCGGAGAAAAGGCAACTATCGATCCTGAATTATGTATTGAATGCGGAGAATGTAGAGAAAAATGTCGTTTTGGCGCCATATCTGATGGTTTTAAAGTTTTGCCTGAGCATTGCGAGGGTTGTGGAGTATGTGCATATGTTTGTCCTGCAGATGCGGTCAAAATGTCGCCCAGCCATTGTGGTTATTTATATGTTTCCGATACCAGGTTTGGCCCCATGGTTCATGCTAGCCTCGGCATTGGTGAGGAAAATTCCGGTAAATTGGTCACTACAGTGCGCAAAAAAGCCGCTGAGTTAGCTAGGGAGTATGGTTATGAGCTAGTACTTGTGGATGGTTCGCCTGGTATTGGTTGTCCGGTCATTGCTTCTTTGACCAATGCTGACCTGGCTGTAATAGTTGTGGAACCGACTATTTCTGCTGAACACGATATGCGTCGTGTTCATGAATTGACGCAGCATTTCAATATCCAGTGCCTGGTTATTTTAAACAAGGCAGATATAAATGTTTCGATTAGCGAGCGGATTAAAGATTATTGTCATAAGGCAGAAATTCCCGTATTGGGCAGCCTGCCTTATGATATAAAATTTACCCGGGCCCAGATTGAAGGAAAGTCTGTGGTAGAGTTTGACCCTCACGGTTTGGGAAAAGAAATTGAAAAGATTTGGCAGAAAATGATGACTTTTTAGTTTACATTTAAGGTTTTGCGTTTATTAAGTGCTAAATTTCGGAGCCGATTTACTGCTCATGCAACTATATATTTATACCTTACAATTATATCAGGATGCCGATTGGGAGATCATACTTTATGGATTCCGTGGCCTAACCTTACTCAGAGGACAATTTTTTATAATTTTGTCAATCCTGATTTCTTTTATGTTGGTGCAAATGCCTGGCCCCAGCCCTTTGCAATGCTTTCAAGAAACCAGGATTTTTAATCTGGTAGTCAAAATGTGGTTTGGCCGCAGACTCTATAGATTTCAAAATAGCCAAACACTAGACTTTATTAAGCCATTAGAGAATAAACTTTAAATGAGAGAGTTATAAAGTTAGGAGGAGAAGATATGGCAGAACACAAATGTGGATCATGTTCGGGAGGAGGTTGCGCGACCCAAAAAGAAGATAAGTTACAGAAAAAAATGGGTCGAATTAAACACAAACTGGTTATTTTATCTGGTAAAGGCGGAGTGGGTAAGAGCACGGTTGCAGCTAATATTGCCGTAGGTCTGGCCATGGCGGGACAAAAGGTAGGCCTGCTTGATGTGGATGTGCACGGCCCGTCTATCCCCAGGCTTCTTAGCTTGAGCAATGAAAAACCGCATATTGAAAAGGATTATATTGAACCGGTTCCCTGGAGCAAGAACCTGTGGGTTATGTCATTGGGATTTATGTTGCCGGATAATAAAGAGGCTGTAATCTGGCGTGGTCCGGTAAAAATGGGCTTGATCAAGCAATTCCTTGAGGACGTGGCTTGGGGTGACCTGGATTTTCTGGTTGTGGATTGTCCTCCGGGCACAGGTGATGAGCCACTGTCTACCTTGCAATTGATAGGACCCTCTGCCTATGCAGTAATTGTCACAACTCCCCAGGGCGTGGCCATTGACGATGTGCGTCGTTCAGTGACTTTTTGTCACCAATTAGGAAATCCCATATTAGGTATCGTGGAGAACATGAGTGGTTTTGTCTGTCCCAAGTGTGGTGAGAGGGTAGACATTTTTAACTCTGGTGGCGGTGAAGCCCTGGCGAGGGAAATGGGAGTGAACTTTTTGGGCAGCATCCCCATGGATCCGGAAGTGGTAAGGTCCGGAGATGAAGGATATATCTATGTTAAAACCCATCATGAAAGTGAAACAGCCAAGGCTTTAGGACGAATAATCAAGCCTATTCTGGAGCTGGCCGGGACACTGCAAGAAGAGCAAAAGGATGTTTCTTCGGTAGAAAGCTCACTACCAGAAGTCGAGGGTAAAGAGATAAAAGTAGCAATTCCCACGGCTGGTGGTGAGTTGTGTATGCACTTCGGTCATTGTGAGAAGTTTGCCTTTGTTACAGCGGATACGGAAAAAAAAGAGATCCTGGGCGTGGAATTTTTAACTCCTCCTCCGCATGAGCCGGGTGTTTTGCCCAAATGGGTGAGTGAACAGGGTGCAAATCTTGTTATTGCCGGTGGTATGGGGGCCAGGGCCCAGAGCTTGTTTACTGAGCAGGGAGTTAAAGTCGTGGTAGGAGCAAAAGGCGGAAAGCCGGAAGAGATTGTTAAGGCTTACTTGGACAAAAAACTGGAACTAGGTCAAAATGTATGTGATCATTAAATAATTATATGATCATTAAAAAAGAGCGGGGCAAACCCGCTCTTTTTATTTTTTCCTCCTTTCCTCAATTTAGATTTCTTCTCAATCGATTTTTTATAGCTCCAAGAACTTTTTCTATTATTATAAATAACCTTTGACCTTTTTGACAATATTGTTTAAGTCAATCGCCTGCAAAAAGTGGTATCCGAAATGTTGCATGGTTGGGTTGGCGAATTTTAAAGTTAAGTCAATAGGTTAAATTACAACAGTTTTTCTTGATTCGTCATTTGGTTGAAAGACTTTTTTGTAGAAACTGTGGCCATGGCTAACTAAAGTAAGCTAAATGAGAATTAAATTTTAGCTCCGGAGGAAAAATGTCAGAAAAAGAAAGGGAAAAAAATTTGATCCAGGAAATCGAAGAAGAGGTAGATGAAACCATTCATCCGTTTTTAGAAAAAATCTTAAATAATATCAAACCAATAGGCTTTGCTATTGCTGCTATTGTTCTGGCGGCAGGATTGTATTCTGGATATAATTTTTATCAGCAGAGTCGGCAGGAAAAGGCAACTAATGAATTGGGAAAAATTTTAGCTCAAAAGGACGATAAAGCCAAGGTCAATGCCCTAAAAGGTTTTCTGAAAGTTGCTCCTGAAGAATTAAAAATTAGTGTACAGTTAGAATTGGCCAGAATTTATATACAAAACAAGGATTACGAGCAGGCCGCTCGGGTTTTCGGTGAATTGGCAACAGCGCAGGAAGTAGATGAACACCTTAAACGCGTTGCTGTTTTGGGTCAGTCCAAGGCATTGGAGTTGAACAAGCAATATGCCCAAGCCCTTGAAGTTTTAGAGAAAAATAAAGAAGCTTTTCCCAAAGAATATAATGAACAAGTAGCTCAGAGAATAGCGTTTCTGGCTGAGAAGACCAAAGATTGGGCCAAAGCTTTGGCTGCTTATGAAGAGTTAAAGGCAAGCGTCCAAGGTGGCGAGACAAAGTTTTTTGACTATAAGATTCAGACACTAAAGAAAAAAATAAGCAGTTAGCATTGAGCAAAAAACTCCTAGGCAGAGAAGAATTGGTATTAGCTGGCTATGTGCCATGAGTAAAAAGTGAGGTCAGTTTATGTCGCAAATTTTGCTTGAAGACAGAAGCGGCGAAAGGCATCTTCTTCTGGGTAATGAGGCCATTGTGCGCGGGGCCATAGAGGCGGGAATAGGTTTTGTTTCATGCTATCCTGGGACTCCGTCGTCAGAGGTGCCAGATACTTTTTATCGTTTGGCCCCGCAGGGTGACTATTATTTTGAATATTCAGTGAACGAGAAAGTTGCCATGGAAGTGGCTGGCGGGGCAGCACTAGGCGGTGTACCATCTTTGGTGACCATGAAGCATGTGGGCGTTAATGTGGCGGCTGATCCTTTAATGACCCTGGCCTATATTGGCACCCCGGGTGGACTGGTAATTTTGAGTGCAGATGATCCTGGATGTCATTCCAGTCAAAATGAACAGGATAATCGTTACTATGCCCGACTGGCTGGCCTGGCCTGTTTGGAGCCGGCAACTGCTCAGGAATGCAAAGATATGACCAAAGAGGCTTTAAGGATTTCAGTTAAATATGAGCAGCCTGTTCTTTTACGTACCACCACCAGGGTTAATCACTTGCGCGGGCCAGTAGAGTTTGCGGCCATTGAACCTGTTAAAACAGCGGTAGGCAAGGGTGATTTTGCTAAAAATCCCGGACGTTTTGTTCCTGTGCCTGCTGTCGCCAGGGTGCGCCATCACGTTTTGCTTGAAAAATTGGAAGAATTGCAAAGAGAGGCTGAAAAATCTCCCTTGAACAGGACCTGGGGCACGGGAAATGTGGGAGTTATTGCCTCTGGAATCAGCCGGACTTACCTCAAGGATATATTGACAGAGCATCCGCAATTTAAGTGTAAGGTACTGGAACTCGGGTTCACCTATCCAGTGCCGGAAAATTTGATTTTGGAGTTTTTAAAAGGCGTAGAGAAAGTTGTTATTCTCGAAGAACTGGAGCCTTTACTAGAAAATAAGGTTAGGGAACTAATTCAAAAAAATAGTCTGGATGTTCAGATTTTTGGTAAAAATGATGGGTTGCCTTTGTTTGGTGAATATTCAACTGCGCTTGTTGCTAAAGTTTTGGCAAAGGCTTTAGATAATGACTTGCCTCAAGTTAAGTCCTGGAACCAGGATGTAGCCGATCTTCCTCAGCGGCCACCTAATTTATGTCCTGGATGTCCGCATCGGTCCACTTATTATGCTGTGCGAAAGGTATTTGGTGACGACGCTGTTTATTCAAATGACATTGGCTGTTATACTCTGGGCCTTTTGCCACCGCTTAAAATGGCTGACTTTTTGCTGTGCATGGGTTCATCGGTTTCAGCAGGATCAGGCATGGCACGGGCTATAGGAAAGCCAGTGGTAGCTTTTATTGGTGACTCCACTTTTTTTCACTCCGGTATAACCGGATTAATTAATGCAGTGTATAATAACCATGATCTTTTATTGGTCGTTTTAGATAACAGGACCACTGCTATGACCGGCCACCAGCCCCACCCGGGAGTCGACAGGACTA
Source organism: Desulfovulcanus sp. (assembly GCF_982781345.1). NCBI lineage: Bacteria > Pseudomonadati > Thermodesulfobacteriota > Desulfovibrionia > Desulfovibrionales > Desulfonauticaceae > Desulfovulcanus > Desulfovulcanus sp. The sequence goes on along the minus strand of NZ_CEYAEZ010000031.1, from coordinate 6,142 downwards.
TACATGGCCAAAGTCCAACCAGCCTGGAAATTGAGCCCATTGTTCGGGCCTGTGGGGTAGAGCATGTGCGTAAGGTCAAGGCCTTGAATCAGAAAGCCGTGCAAAAGGCTTTACAGGAGTTCAAAGAATTGAGAGGGGTACGGGTTTTAATTGCAGAAGATCCATGCCCTTTATACGCTCGTCGTGTTTTGGGACGTAAATTTACACAAATAGCTTACATAGATGAGTCCTGTGATAATTGCCTGGAATGTGTGCAGAACTTAGCCTGTCCCGCATTTTACGTTCATGAGGGAGAAGTTAAAATAAATCCTGTTCTTTGTATCGGTTGTATGCTCTGCGTGCAGATTTGTAAGCATATTAAAGGTAAAGTGAGAGAGGCGAAAGGCTAATGGGTTAATGGGATAAGAGGCTAATGAGGGTATAACGCCGAAGTCAAATAACGGCGAAGCAAAATAACGAGGGTAGATAAATGAGCTTGATGCGCATCTTTTTTACTGGCGTTGGGGGCCAGGGGACATTAACCGCTACAAACCTTTTGGCCCATATTGCTCTTGATAATGATATCCAGGTGACGGCCGGAGAGATTCACGGCATGGCCCAACGGGGCGGGGTGGTCCATTCTTTTGTCCTTTTAGGTGGTTATTTAAGCCCAAAGATTTCTGAAGCCGAAGCTGATATTCTTCTTGGCTTTGAGCCTTTGGAAACTTTAAGAGCCTTGAGTTTTTTAAAGCCTGGCGGGGTGATCGTGAGTAGTGAAGATCCTATACTGCCTATTAGTGTGGCTACTGGCAAAGAAGAGTATCCCAGTGTGGAAAAGATAAAAGATAGTTGTACTACCTGCACTGGCAAGGCTTATTTTGTCCCTTGTTTAACATTAGCGTCTAAAACTTCTGTCCCTCAGACTGCCAATATGGTCCTTTTAGGTGCCTTGTTTGCGGCCGGCCTTCTTCCTTTTGACTTTGATGCTCTGGCAAAGGGGGTAAAAACATATCTTAAACCTAAAATTGTGGATGTAAATTTAAAGGCCATAGAACTTGGAGCAGAATTTGTGACCCGTAATTCGTGTTCCGGGTAAACTTAATTTAACTAGTTCAATCGATAAAAACCGAAAATAAATTCAAATAAGATAAACAAGGGTAAGATAAACAGGGCTATGGAGTTTTATTCTACATTATATGAGGTCCTTTTGGAAATTGGCTGCCAGGACTCATTCCACGAAAGCCTGGAAAGATTGTTGCAGAATACAGCCAAGGATTTGAATTATAAGCGCATATCGTTGGCCATTTTTGATCCTAAAACCCAAAAAATTGAGTTCAGCATCTATGTTGGCCACCAGAAAATACCCAAAGCCTCATATCTTATAGGTCAGGGGATTACCGGCCAGGTAGTTAAAACTGGTAAGCCCATAATTGTTCCGGTTATGAAAGATGACCCCAATTTTTTAAACCTGGCTTTTGGGCGTCCTTTTCAGGAATTAAGTGAACTATCATTCATTTCCGTCCCTGTGCTTAGAAAAAATAGTGAGGGCGAGATAGAAATTCTGGGCGTTTTAAGTGTAGACATCCCTAAAAAGAACAAACAAGAGCTTAAGAAGCACTGCGAGTTTTTGCAGGTCCTGGCCCTGGTTATTGCTCGCCATACATCTTTCTTACAAGATGAAATTACGCGTCTAAGTGGTCATGCTTATTTAAAAGATTTATCTCAGCTGCCTGTTTCCAAGGAACTAGCCCAGAATAAGATTATTGCTACTTCCAAGATTATGGCCACTATCATGGGCCAAATTATGCAGGTCGCGCCAAGTAGGGCCACGGTTCTTATTCGGGGAGAATCCGGAACAGGAAAAGAGCTTCTGGCCGAGGCCATCCATAATTTAAGTCCACGCAAGGATGCGCCTTTTATTAAACTGAACTGTGCAGCTCTGCCTTCTGAGCTTATAGAAAGTGAGCTTTTTGGATATGAACGGGGTGCATTTACCGGGGCCGTGGGGCAGAAAAAAGGTCGGTTTGAATTGGCCCATAAGGGAACTCTCTTTTTGGATGAAATTGGCGAGCTCAGTGCCGAGGCCCAGGCCAAGCTACTTAGGGCCATTCAGGAGGGGGAGATCCAACGATTGGGTAGTGAAAAGTCCATCAAGGTTGATGTGCGTATTATTTGCGCCACTCACCAGCCCCTGGAAAGTCTCATTGAACAGGGGCGGTTTCGTGAAGACCTCTATTACCGGATTAATGTTTTCCCCATTTTTATACCTCCGCTTCGGGAAAGAAGAGAAGATATTCTGCCTCTGGCTGAACATTTTCTGAATGTCTTTTGTGAGGAATACGATAAGAATATCAAGCGGATTTCTACTCCGGCGATAGATCTTTTAACCCAATATCACTGGCCGGGAAATGTCCGGGAGTTGAGAAATTGTCTGGAACGGTCAGTGCTAATTTGTAATGAAGAAGTTATTCGTACCTATCACCTCCCACCAACATTACAGACAGCTGAGAGCTCAGCCACTGATACACAACTTCCTTTTGTGGAGGCAGTGGCTAAGTTTGAACAGGAGCTTTTGATAGAAGCCTTAAAAAAGGCCAAAGGGAATATGCTTCAGGTAGCCAGGGATCTTAGGGCCAGTTATAGAGTGATTAACTATAAGGTAAAAAAATATGGAATAAATCCCAAAAAGTATGCGCTGAAGTAGAGTGTTTATAAACTGCAGAACTGTTTTAATAAGATACTTGAAAAGCCCCCTGACTAATTGAACTGAGAGGGGACTTAACTTGGGTTAGTGGTGGGTGATAATGGGAGATTTTTAGTGAACTGCAAGTTACGAATTTAATTTTTCCCGAATGGATTCCACTTTTTGCTTCAAGCCACCCTTTCTGCCTTTGCGATAGTCGATCTTTAAATTGACATAAATCCGATCACTATCGGCTTCCATGGTTTTAAAGCATTTGTCCACTACTTTCATAACTTCATCCCATTCACCTTCAATACAGCTGCCCATCGGGCCAAGTTCATAATCTAATCCGCTATCCTGGATGATTTTTACCATTTTAGCCACATAAGGACTTAAACTAGCGCCTTTGCCAAGAGGAAAGATGGAAAGTTCGACGATTGTACTCATTTTTATCTACCTTTTATTGACTAGTTGCTTCCCGCCGAAGGCGGGAAGCAACAAAGAAGTTATTGTGGAGTGCAAGTTACGCCTGTATTGGTCCAACTGCAGTCTACCTTTATATTTTTAACTGTGACTGTAGCGTTGCCAGAAGTGATTTCACCTGTTTGGGAATCGGCACTCAAAGAAACACTGCTACTGCCAACTGAGCAAGTTGCAGAAGTGGTTCCGTTATCTGCAAACTCGGCAACTAACTCATTCATGCAGTTTTTTATTGTTGCTTCGGCATTGCCAGCAGCGGCTTTTCCTTTATACTTTGTAAACTGCGGTATAGCAATAGCAGCCAAAATTCCGATAATGGCCACGACGATCAAAAGTTCCACCAAGGTAAAACCTTGTTCGTTTTTCTTGGCAAGTCTCATGGGTCCCTCCTATTTTGAGTTTTAAGGTTTAACTTTCATTGTTTTCTATACATTTTTTGTGCCAAAATAAAAGTTCATATATTTCAATGTGAATAGGAGGGTGAGGGATGATTTTGGGACAATTTTTGTTAGCCATGGACAAATTTTGTCCCTTTTAAGGTTGTTAGCTACCTTTCGAATTAAGAATAACAATTTTAGGTCAAAGATTTTAAGACAATTCTAAGCCTACTTAAAAGTTCGTGCACATCATCTTTTGCCGTCATTCTACCCCAGGAAAACCTTATGGTCCCCTGGCCATAGTCTTCATTCACATTCATGGCCTTAAGAACATAACTAAGTTCATTTTCCCCGGAAGAATGACAGGCTGCTCCGGCAGAGACAGCTACTTCATAGGTAATAAGCCCTGAAATTATATCACCTGCCCGAAGATTTTTAAATCCAACGCTCATGGTGTTAGGCAGGCGGGGTGCATCTTGGCCGTGAAGGATGAAGTCGAAGTCTAAATTTTTCAGGCCGGATAGAAAAATTTCTCCTAGTTCCTTCTGCCGTTTGATTTCTTGATTAAGGTCGTTTTGAGCCAAGGCACAGGCCTGACCTAAGGCCACTAGATAAGGGATGTTTTCCGTTCCTGGACGAAGGCCATTTTCCTGTCCGCCGCCATATAAAATGGGCATTAAATTTACTCCCTTACGGATAAATAAAGCGCCAACTCCTTTTGGTGCGTAGAATTTGTGCCCGGCTATGGTTAAAAAATCTACGCCCAGGTCTTGGACGTCAACGGGGATTTTGCCCGTGGCTTGGGCAGCATCTGTATGGACCAGGATATTTTTTTCTCTGGCCCAAGATGTAATTTTTTTAAGCGGCTGGATGGTACCCACTTCGTTGTTGGCAAGTATGATGGAGATAAGTTTAGTTTTCTCTGTGCAGGATTCTTTTAGAATATCAAGTTTAACTATTCCGTCGTGATCAACAGGAATGATTTTTAGGTCGATTCCATTCCGGGCCAGGGCTCTGGCCGGATTCAAAATGGCAGGGTGCTCAATAGCAGACACAATTAGTTCATCTCCGGGCTCTAAAAGACCTTGCAGTACCAGGTTGTTAGATTCGGTGGCGCCAGAAGTGAAAATTATTTCTTCAAAACTTGCATTGATAAGGTCGGCTACCTGCTGTCTTGCCTTTTGCATGGCTTTTTGGGCGCTCAAACCATAGGAGTGAGTGCAGCCAGGATTGCCGAAGTGTTCATTAAAATAGGGAAGCATTACCTCTATAACCTGGGGATGGGTTGGGGTTGTAGCATTATAGTCAAAATAAAGAGGGCGCATTTTATCCTCCCAAGTGCGTCTGTTAAAACTTGCGTTTTTGCAGGCAGTTTTGAGTTTTGGGTTATTTAAACCGGATTTAGGCTGCTATTCTTTTCAAAAGTAGTTTAAAGACCATTTCAGGGCTGATATTACGCATACACCTATAGTCATTTTTGCATCTGTCCTGGCCATGCAAAGAACAGGGGCTACAAGGGAGCTGTAGATGAACAACAATGTCTTTTTCTCCTGAAGGGTAAAAGCCCCATTCTTTGCTTGTGGGACCAAACAACGCCAGGACAGGAGTGTCCACTGCCGTGCCCAGATGCATGGGGCCTGAGTCGTTAGTGATTAAATGTTGGGACCTGGCCAGGATGGCGATGGTTTGCCTTAAATTTGTTTTGTTGGTCAGGTCCTGGGGATGGTCAGGGATAAGTGGCCTTTTATTTTGTCCCAGAACAAGCCAGGACAGGCTATGCTTGTCCATCATTTCAATGAGTTTTAGCCAGTATTTTTCAGGCCAGGACTTGGCCGGGTGCGTGGCATAGGGATGTAGACAGATAATAGGACTTTTTAAATCTTTTTTCGCCACAAATTCCTGCGCCCAGAGGTTTTCCTCCTCTGTTAGATAGACTCTGGGACGAAGGTCGGAAATATTTGGTGCGTTGTCGCACAAAGCCATGGCATAGCGTTGGGGGACATTTAAGCTTAGCCTTTGTTTGAGCATGCTGCTTCTGGTTAAAAGATAAGCCCGCCTGGTTAAACTGAATTTGGGGTAGGATTTAACAGGGTCGGGCCAGATAGGTTTTAAAATTTTGCTTCTTAAATTTTGATGTAAATCCAAGAGACCAAAATGAGCACAATCTTTTTTTAATTCATTAATCCGTTTGAGCCAGGCCAATAAACTTAAATCCTTGTTGGTTACCGAGATGGTTTTTTGAACATAAGGGTTGTTTTCAAGCACGGGAGCAAAGCTTTTTTTGGTCAGAAAATAAAAGTTTAAATTATATTTTTGGCCTAGATAGGCAAGAACTCCCGTAGTTAAGACGACATCTCCCAGGGCGCTAAGTCGTATTACAAGCCAGTTTTGATTTCTTAAATTCATTATTTAGTTCTCAACTTCCTGTTTTTTCAAATTTTAGTAGTTAGTTGCCTCAACTTTCTGAGTTAATTTGCGAGCGCATTTTATTCAATGCTAACAAAGACTTGGACACATCTACTCCTGTTGAATACTGGCAAAGCCAGCCCAGCTTCGCTGGATTCAACTGGGTAAAAGGCTTGCTTGCGGGCTGTGCATAATGGGGTTAGTCAATAGAATATTA
>NZ_CEYAEZ010000030.1:0-26741 GCF_982781345.1 Desulfovulcanus sp. | reverse complement strand
TTTAGATGGGTCCAAGTCTTTGTACCAGCATGAAAGAAACCAAGACAGGAATGAAAAATGGAAATTGACTTGATAAAAGGTTTGGCCACAGACTCATAATCACAAATTAAGTGGTCTTAAGAATGGCAGTAAGCCGTGAGTTGTCATACATTTGAACTTGTAGTTTCGAGTTGTTGGTGTGAGAAAAATTAGTATTTATTTGGAATCTTCTCTGGAAACACAAGAACTTCATTTTGATTCCAGAAAAACTTACGCCCAGAACCTGTTTACTTATGGTCTGATTAGAGAACGTCCTTTATGTTCCGGTTTAGGTCTTTGTGGTCAATGTAAAATTAAGTTCGTATCAAACTCCCCAAAGCCAAAGCCTAAAGATTTGCAGATTCTTTCTCTTCGGGAGCTCGAACTGGGGTATCGACTGGCTTGTATTCATTTCCCTGAGCCTAATCAAAAAATAGAAATCCCTTCAACAAAAGATTACTTTAATTTTTCAAAAAAAAGTCAAAGTCCTGCCGTATGTCTAGCCATTGATCTTGGCACAACAACTATTAAATGGGCCCTTATTCATGCAGATAAACAGCTGAGTAAAGGGCAGTGCCTGAATCCCCAAATGGGAGCAGGTGCAGAAGTTGTGTCCAGGCTTGCCTTTGCTCTGGAAAATCAGAAAAATAAACAATTGTTAACAAGTCTAGTACAGGCCAAGGTAGGACAAATAGTGAGCAAGGTCGGGGAAAATAAGTGTCCCCTTGTTCTGGCGGGAAATCCGGCCATGGTTTACTTGTTTCTTGGACTTGAGGTACGGGAACTAAGTTTTGCCCCGTTTAAGCTTAATTATTGGGGAGGATGTGAAGAGTTCCTAAGTTCAGATATTTCCAAGCTCTATATCCCGCCTCTTCTGGGAGCATTCGTGGGCGCAGATATTAGCGCTGGACTTACTTACATTGAGTTTGAACGTGATGAGGATGATTATCCTTATCTTTTTTGTGATCTTGGCACTAACGGGGAAATGGTTTTGGTCAAAGATAGCCGAACTTTTTTGTGTACCAGTGTAGCCATGGGGCCGGCCTTGGAGGGAGTAGGGCTTAGATTTGGCAGTGTATTTGGAGATAACGATGTGTGTAGCCGTTTTTTTCTTACGCCTTCCGGGCTTAGTGGCTGGCCGCAAAGAGATTTTCGTATTTCGGGTAGTGGCTATTTGTCTTTGATAGGTATTCTACTTCAGCTTGGCGTACTGGATCGAAATGGCCATTTTCAGGAAGGCCGCCATCCATTGGCCCGTAAAGTTCAGATGGGGCTACAGGAAAATAGATTATATTTAACTGAAGAAGTTTATTTAAGTGCACACGATATTGAAGAAATATTAAAGGTGAAGGCTGCTTTTAACCTGGCTATCAATTATTTGCTTGAGAAGGCCGGGCTAACATTTAGAGATATAAGAAGAATTTTTATTGCTGGAGCATTTGGCCAACATGTGCAGGGAGGTTTGCTTGAAGAACTAGGTTTTTTACCACAGGGAATGGAGGCCAAAACCAGCTTTGTGGGCAATACTTCCCTGAAAGGAAGTGTATTGCTTTGCCAGGATGAAAGGGCCAGAAATTGGGTGGAAGGGCTTAAAGATAAGGTTCGATATGTTAATTTGGCTCACGGAGATTATCTGGCTGAGAATTTTGCCAAACATATGCGGTTTTCTTTTGTTGATGAAGGCAAGGGGATTGGTTAATGTCCTCTCCCTCTGGTTAGGAGAGAATAGTTTTGAGTTTTGTACAAGACTAAGAATTTCACGCATTCCCGTTGGTCGCTAGAGACATTAACCCTGTGGGATCCCGCAAAGAGGTGCTGCTTTTGGTAGCATTCCACTGGGCAGGGAGGCATGGAAAAGGAATTTGCTCCCTGTTGTCACACACGACTAGGCTTTATTTTAGGAGATAATACTCATGAAGACAGTAATATTTGGTTTTGCCGGCAGTGGAAAAACAGATTTGTTTATGGCTTTGGCTGGGCCGGAAATTGGTATGAATAACAGGGCTATGGTCAAGGTTCCTGAACCGCGGCTTGAGCCTCTGGCCAGGCTTTTTAACCCTCAGAAGGTAACCCAGACTGAAATTGAATATCTGGACATTCCCGGCGGGGGAGGAAAGGGGCAGGGTCTGGGAGCCAGGGTGCTAAATGAAATCAGGCCTTATGATTGTTTACTGGCAGTTCTGGATGGATTTAGTGGGGTAAATGACCCCAGTGAGCAGTGGCAGGCCATTGAGATGGACTTGATCATTTCTGACTTGGCTGTGGTGGAAAAGAAGTTGGAGCGGATCGTCATGGATAAAAAAAAGGCCAAGCATCTGGTTGACCCCAAAGAAGAAGAACTGCTTGTTAAGGTACGGGAGTTGCTGGAGTCTGAACAACCTGTGCGCAAGGAACCTTCGTTGGCACAGGCTCATGAACTGAGAGGATTTTGTTTTTTGTCTGCTAAACCAATACTTTATGCCTGGAATGTGAGTGAAGACAACATCGGGCAGGTCAAGCTCCCGGAAGAAGAGACCGGTCAGGTGCATCTGGCTGTATCGGCAAAGCTGGAGCGGGAGATGAGAGAACTTACCGATCCGGAAGAACTCCAGATGTTTATGGATGATCTAGGTATTAAGGAGTCAGCCCTGGATAGGGTTATTTCCAAGACCTATCATTTATTGGGGCTTATTACGTTTTTAACCGCTGGCGAAAAAGAAGTTCGGGCCTGGCCGTTAAAAAAAGGTGCTACCGCACCAGAGGCCGCCGGGGTAATTCATTCAGACCTTCAAAAGGGATTTATCCGTGCCGAAGTACTCTCCTGGGATGATTTTCTAAAATATCAGGATTTCAAAAAGGCCAAAGAACAGGGAGTACTTCGTCTGGAAGGAAAAGACTATATAGTACAGGACGGAGATATTATTACTTTTAGGTTTAATGTTTAGCTGTGACCACAATTTAAAACTTTTTTCCTTCAGCAATTTGACAACATTGAGTAAATTTTTTCTGACATTTGGTAATTTAAAAATTTAGATCTGTTTCGAATTTCGAAATTCGAATTTCGGACTTATAAAAGATGTTGGACAATATTACAGTAGTTTTATGTAGGCCAAAGTATTCAGAAAACATAGGGTCTGTGGCCAGAGCCTGTGTGAATATGGGCTGCCCCAATCTTATCCTGGTCAACCCTAAAGAGTTTGATATGGACAGGGCCCTACCCTTGGCTACTGTCAAGGGGAAGAAGGTTTTGGAAAGGGCAGAGGTTGTTTCCAATCTGCCCACGGCCCTTGCTACTTTTCATAAAGTCTATGCCACTACAGCCAGAATGGGCGGTTGGCGAAAAGGCATACTCATGCCAGAAGAAGCTGCCAAGCGCATGACCGCCGAGATTGAATCTGGTGCGGAGATTGCCATTGTTTTCGGCCCTGAAGATACTGGTTTGACCAATGAGGAGATTGAAATCTGCGGCTCACTTATCTCTATCCCGACCATGCCCGACGCCTGGTCACTTAATCTGGCCCAGGCAGTACTTATCATTCTCTATGAGTGTTTTAAATTAAAGCCGACAAGGAAATTAAGACCTATTTCCACTGAAAACTCACGTTTGGCTACTCACGAGGAGCTTTTGACTTTGTATACACATATGCAGCAGGCTTTGCTGGACATTGATTTCCTACGCAAAGATAACCCTGATTATTTTATGATGCCCCTGAAAAGATTTATAAATAGGCTTGCGCTTCGGCGGAATGAATTCAACTTACTCATGGGAGTGTGTCGGCAAATCAGGTGGCTGAAATCACAGGCAGATAAATCAAAAAGTGATTGATTCCACAAAAAAAGGCAAGCATGATGCTTGCCTTTTTTTGCGGGGGGTAGTTTAGTAAATAGGCGACTAAAATTTATACCCAATGCTCAAGCCAATGAGATGGCTGTGTCCATTTTTAAACTCGCCTTCAAGGATATAGTCAGCAGATCTAGCGTCGACATCCCTGTCCTCGATCAACAAATAGGTGTAAGATAAGTCAACCACCCACTTATCCCAATGAAAACCGGTTCCCAGTCCAAACAAGTGTCTGTTGTTTGCCGGGACCATGTAATCCACATGTTCATCCGGGATAGGGCTTTGATCATAGACATAGCTGGCACGCAAGTCCACTAACTCGTTCAAGCTGTATTCTACGCCGAATTGAAGACGCCAGACATCGTGCCAGTCTTTTGGAGTGGTTTTAGAAGATATCCCGAATAATGGCTCATCATATTCTATTGTTAATTCATCATAGGTACTCCAGCGAGTATAGACCACATCTGCCTCTAAAGTTAGCTCTGACATTGGTTTTATCATAACTCCAGCAGTAAATGAATCAGGCAGGGTTATATCACCCTTTGCTCCAGTGTCGTTAATTGCTGGGTTGTCAAAAGTAACATCTCCTTTGACTGTTTGTTCTACCTGGCTCTTGTAAACAAGGCCCATTGCTAGCCAGTTGGTTGGTTTATAATGGAAGGCGGCGTTAAAACCATAGCCTACACTATCGCCGACAAGTTTGGTCTGTATGTCCTGAAAAAGTAGTATTTTCTTCTGCGTGAACTCAAACCACATGGCTTCCAGGCCAAAGGCAAAAGAAAGGTCATCTGTCAGTTTGATAGCCAGATTGGGGTTTACAGATATAGACCTGATTCCGGCATAAGTTACATTATATCTTCCTGGCCAGTTATCAGGGTATTCAGTTCCGAGACCGAATCGAGAAAAGATGCCGAGTCCTAACCAGTAACGGTCATTTAGCTGGTAAGTCAGATAAGCGTGTGGAGGTAGCCAGATATTGTCCTTGGTTGTGGTTGTTTTACCTGGGGTGGTCACCTTTGTCTGCGGGGCAATGGCTGTGACTCCGGCCATGACCCTGCCGCCCTCAAGCTGGGTGATACCAGCAGGGTTAAAGGCCACAGCAGAAGGGTCATCTGCCCGGCCAACAAGTGTTCCCCCCAGTGCGTTTCCACGCGCGCTCCATTCGTAAATGCCAAATCCTGCACTTTGTACAGGAGATGCCTGAAGCAACCATAAAGCCAGCAGAAATAGGAAAATTTTTTTGGAACCCATCTCTCCTCCTGAAAACTTTTTGTAGATTAACAACAAAAAAACTATTCTTCAGAACAAGAAAACGGGCTCATTATCTTAATTGGAAAAATGAGGCAAACAAAAAACTAGGAAAAAAGTTGGGCTTTTAGCTTGTAAATCAACATTTTAACGTGGATGATACAATAATTGGACAAAGTATTTTGCCTGTCTCTCGTCCCTCCTTTTTTCTCCAATCATAACTTCTTTAAAAAATTTGACTTAAGTCAAGGAAGGTTCTCTGAAAGGTATTGTATCAACTAACGCAACGAAACGGCATTATCCGTTTCTAGAGAAGTTTTCAGGGCTGAGAACGTTTTGGGCTATAATGGCCTAAAAAAGCTCTGGGACAGGTAATCGGACTAGGGATTGTGCCTAAAACTTTTACATGGTGAGAGATGTAGGCACAGAGGTATGGAGATTAACCAACAAACACAAAAAAGGAGGTTGGGAACATGAAAGGAACAAATTTTATCGCAATGGCAGCAGCGGTTGTCTTTGCCTTCGGTGTGGTGTTGTTTAGGCCGGATTTTGCCGCGGCCCACTGCGACACCCTGGACGGGCCGGTAGTGACGGCTGCAAAAATTGCCCTGAAAAAGGGTGACGTAACCCCTGTGCTGAAATGGGTGAAAAAGGAGTATGAGGCGGAAATCCGCGATGCGTTTAAAAAGACAATGGCTGTCAGGGGGAAAGGTAAAGAGGCAAAGGAATTGGCTGATCGCTATTTCTTTGAAACCCTGGTCAGGATACACCGCGCGGGCGAAGGGGCTCCTTATACTGGGCTGAAACCTGCCGGAGCAGTGGAACCTATCGTAGCAAAGGGCGACAAGGCCTTGGAAAGCGGTTCGGTTGATAACCTTGTAGAACTCGTGACCAATGCAGTGGCTAAGGGTATACGTGAACGCTTTACCCATGCCATTGAGACTAAAAAGCATGCTGAAGAAAGCGTAGAGCAAGGGCGTGAGTTTGTGAAGGCCTATGTGGAATTCCTTCATTACCTGGAACGGCTGCATATGGCCGTCAAGGGGCATGGAGCTCATTAAGAATAGTCAGGGTAAACTTTAATGCTGTACGTTGTAGGTGGACAGGTGCAACTGACTCCTGCATGACTTGAGTTGTTCCAGAGCGAAGCGGAGGGAGTCCCTTTGGCGCTTGCCCTGGTTGGGACAGCGTCAAAGCCCTCCGTTGACTCTGGATTTTTTAGTGCTCAGCCTTTTGTTATACGAAATAGAACAACTGTCGGATACACCCCGCCAAATCTTTACTAACTTTAATGTTTCAAATTCAGGGATTTTTCCCTTGATTTTCTCTACTTTTCTTTTTCAGTCTTAATCTTACCGAAGATTTTCAACAACGCCCCAGTTTTTGACGCCCAAACGAGTTACGCGATTTTTTATATTAATTTTCTAAGACAAATCAGTTGGGTTTTTTGCCAACCACACTTTTCATAGAATTTTAGTGCTGGTATGTTGTTTTTATCAGCTAATAATTGAAGCCTGGTCATACCTTGGAGTTTTCCCCACTCTTCTATAGAAGCAAGTAAGGTTTTACCAATACCTCTACCTGAATACTTTTTCTTGATAACCATATCTTCGATTAACCCCACAACTCCACCTTCAGCTGTAGAAATTAGGGTTTGGATAGAGCACATGCCAACCACTTCATTATTAATAGTGGCGACCATGACACGGCCTTTTTCACTACTAAGCAGTTTTACCAGTCCTTTGCGTTGCTTTGTTTCGTTGAAGACGAAGTCTTCTTCAATAGAAAATAGTTCTTTTAGAAGTGGTAAAAGAGAATCTATGTCATCTAAAGTAGCCGGTCTAATGGAAACTTCTTGATTGTTCATTGATTCTCCCTTCTTCATTCCTAAATGAATATTGTTGGTGAGATTGTTGTATTGGGCCTAACATGTGGAGAGTTGGGCCATTTCGTAGCCCACGTCTCAAGGTGCGAGGCGAATATCGTGCTTGATAAATTGGGCTGACAGTCCATCTACAACCGCGAGCTTCTGGTTAGGTATTATATTAGTAAATATTACCTTCTATTTTTAGACAAGTTACAGTGCCTACAGATTGAAGTCAATGAGAGTGCAATTTGAGACTATGGTGTTAAGTTTTGGGGCAGTATGTTTATGGTTTGCGGGATATCTGATGGGGTGGCTGATAAACACCAGCATTAAACTTATGTTCAGTGGAGTCTTAAAGCTGATTACGAATCACAGTCCTACCCTGAAAACAGAAGAGAATTGGGTTTGGGGGCTAGCTGAGGACAGGGGGTAAAGGTTTTTTCAATATATTTAATTATATCCTCTTTTGTTTGCATTTTCATAAATCCATTCAGGATGGAATTGCCAAATACAAAATTAGCGCAAAAATAGAGGGCGAATTTTTTAAAGAGTTTAATGGCTCGCGTGGGTTCAAAATAGGTCCACAAAAGTTCAACCATTTTTAAGGCAACTTGCGGATAAAGCTCAGGGTAAGGTTCAAACCCTTCGGTCAGTTCGGCAAAGATCCATGGTTTGGCTATAGCCGTTCTGCCTAGGGCAATGCCGGCACAGTTTGTTGTGTCCAGCATCCTGGCACAGTCCTCAGGGCTAAACACATTACCATTGCCAAAAACGGGGATGGAGACAGCCTTCTGCACTTTATTTATGTATTCCCATTTGGGTGGACGGGAGCGGCGATCAGGGGCTACGCGGGGATGAAAAATTAGGGCATCTACCCCGGCCTGTTCGAACTCCCGAGCAAGCCTTATGGCTGGTTCCGGTTTATCTTCCCAGCCTGTGCGATACTTAATGATTAAAGGGCAGGATACCGCCTCTCTGATAGACTTGACAATGGACAGGGCAAGCCTGGGCTCTTTTAATAAAGCTGCCCCTGCATTTTTATGGCAAATGCCGGCCACAGAACAGCCCATATTCACATCTACCCCAAAAAGACCTTCACTTTCAATGCGCACGGCAGCTCTAGCCATCACTTCTGGCTCTGATCCATATATCTGACAGACGAGGTGTACTGCCTCTGAATCACGCCAGGAAAACACAGGTGATTTATAGCGGTTCTCATGGGGCAGGGCCCTGGCATTACACATTTCAGTATAGGTCAGGCCATAGCCGCCAAAATCATCCAGGATTTCTCTAAAGGCTATGTGCGTTAGGCCGGCCATAGGTGCTAAAATGACTCTTTTAACTATTTCCTTCTGGCCGATTTTTAAGGGGGTGTTTAGAAAAGATTTTAATGAGTTCATACTTATTAAATGTAGCGCTTCGTCTTATAACAGGACAGCCGTGTTGACCTTTGGTAGTCGTTATTGGTAACAATTTGTGATGTTTAATAAAAAATAATCATACCATCACTGAATAATCCTGGCAACATATGATTTTGCGTGTGTCCATATTTCATTAAGTCAACCAATTAAAATAATTTACCTTTTCTCCATAAGAGAAGAGCTGTTTTAGTGGTTGCGTTAAAGATAAGGAGACGGCAACCAAATTTTTTGGTTTTACTGCGTGGTTAAATTACTGTTTTTACATTTTTACCCTAAGTATGAAGATTTTGAGCGGCTTAAAGAGGATTTAAGTCGTCTGGAGGCAGAGCTTTCCAGAATAGAGTCTCATATCAGGCAGGTGGTGGCCAATTTTAAAAATGAGGTGGTCGGCCGTGTGAAGGATGTGGAGCGAAAGGTGCGTGTGATTGACCGCCGGTTGGAGGATTTGCGTTTTGGCCGGGTACAGCAGGTTAAACTCCGGGTGCTCAAGCGTGAAGCATATCATAAACTGATCAATCTAGCCGAGAGCGGCACGCTTTTGCGGTTTATGCAAAACCATGAGGTAAGCTTTGAAGAGTTTGTAAACGGAATGGCAAGGGAACTGGGCTATTTGCGAACTGATCCTTCTCATGAAGAAATTGTGGACTATCGTCATTATATCGACCTGGATTTTCAGGAAAGCAAGGAATGTACCAAACAAAAGTCCGCAACTTACTCAAACTTGACACTTACAAAAACTAAGTCCGATAACCTTCAGTCAGGATAGCTCTGTCATGCTTTTGTATTGACTAGTACAATTTATGCTTATCAGACTAATTCAAACAATAATTTTTTATTAATCTTGTCATATTTATACTTTACCAAGTTAATATCATTCCATTCCCTTGATATCACCGGCTTAGTACCAATTACAAATTTTCTGGAAATTGTCTTTAAATATTCTTTTGCCTCGTCTTTAAAGTCGTATGCAACCAAATAAGCGCTAATATTATCATAATTTCTATTTGCTATTTCATCTTTTACAAAGTCTACATATTTAAGTAGCTGATTTACTTCTTCAATTCCTGCTGTATCTTTTTTTATTTCAATGATTTTATGCTTATCTATAGTCTTGAAATTTTCAATATAATTATATCCATAAATATCCATTTTATCCATATAATCAATTGGTTTAAAAGGAGACGCTACTACTTGATGAGATATATAATCAAAATTTCCGAATACCCTGGTTGTATCTTCATCTTTATATGACAATTGATAAATTAGTCCAGCTTCAATTGCCATTTCGTGTTTAATTTTATCTTCATTGCTTGCATATTCTAATATCTCGTCTGCTCGGAATTTATATTCATCATTAAGTTTATTTTTTATTTGCGTATGGAAATTCTGGCAAGAGGTATCAAAAGTGTTTTTAGTATCTTTTTGATAGTTTTGTTTTAAAATAACATCAAATAAACATTTTGCTTCAATATCGTCGAGTTTAATAAATGAAACTTTCCAAAAAGCTCTTAGTATTCTAAAACAATTTTCATTTGATAATAAAACATCATCCATGTCGATTCCTTTTTTAAAGAAAAAAGGATAGGGTTCAAAAAAACATATCCATCTTTGATTTACACTTTTATCTCCTTCGTCTAATAACAATGTATTGCGAATAACATTATAATCAATACTTTCTGGAATATTAGCCTGTGGATAATTAAGACACTTTACATCACCATACACTTCTATAAGTTTTCCGATTCCATAAATTTTTCTTTTAATAAAAAAGAAAACCAAATCATTTTTCTTCATACTTGCATAGTCTGCAAATGTTCCCTCTTGCGGGGTGGTGAAATATCCTCTTGGCGTTGAAAGTTTTGTAGAATATACACCATACTTGAAATAACGCATCAATGACTCTTCGCTATCAAGGTTGATTACATAACCTGCCATCAATAATTCCTCACAATAACTTCTTTTATTTTGCCTCGCCCATTACTCTTACAATTAACAGCCCTATTGGCATAAACCGTGTGAATATTATATTCCTTATACAAATTTAACACAAATTCAGTATATGAATTAGATAGCATCCATAGAACGCCTTTATCAGTTAACTTATCGCAGACTTCTTTTAATCTAAATTGCATATCTACATCAAAACCGTTTTGTGTGTAGGCAGTAAAATTTGACGTGGCATTAAGAGGGACATAAGGTGGATCAAAATATACAAAATCTTTCGGCTTGGCAAAATCAAGGACAATAGAAAAATCAGCGTTCACAATTTCTGTTTTTTGCAAAGCTTGGCTGCACGCTCTAAGATTTTCAGCATCACAAATTTTGGGATTTTTATATTTCCCAAAAGGGACGTTAAACTGGCCCTTACTATTTACCCGATAGAGACCATTGTAACAGGTCTTATTAAGATAAATGAACCTGGCCGCTTTTTGGAGTGCTGGCAATCTGTGATAATCTGGTTTTCTGTCCATGTCCCTGGTTTTGTAATAACAAGTCTTGGTATTTTTATATTTGGAAAGCTCTTTAATAAGTTCCTCAACATAGTCCCTGACTATTTTATATACATTAATTAATTCTGAATTAAGGTCAGCAATAAAAGCTTTTTCTGGTTTTAAAGCAAAAAATAAGGCTCCCCCGCCAACAAAAGGTTCAAAATATCTGTTATAGGAGCTGGGCAAACGTTTTTGTAATTCGTCCGCAAGTTGTCTCTTTCCGCCTACCCATTTGATGAACGGTTTACACATTTTTTATATTCCTTTTACGTCTACAAACTACCTTAGTATATATTTTGTTAACTTGTTTTATCCCATAATTAATTAGCAAATCTTTAGGCGTGAGGTTCGCTGACTTTAAATCATCCCCTTAGCCTGAAAATATCCTTAACATCCTGCCCTGATAAACTAAGATATTCCCATCTGGTAAGCAAGTTGCTTTGACCCACCCCGATAAAAACTTGAACCGCCGTTACAGGCATACCAACAGCCAACAGCTCCAATGCCCTGTTCCAGGGCAAAGAACTGGTAATTCCATGGGATAAGTCACAGTTTCAGCGCAGACATTCGCAGACACAGGAACTATACGCTTTGCTTTTTTTGAAATTGTAGAATTTGCGACAGTATCTTTTCAACAGGTCTGCTGCAATCTCCTGCCATAACTGTACCTTCTCAAAACTCGTAAACTCCAACATGTGCTCCGGAATAAACAAGTCATACCAATCGTTTTGAGAAAGCAGTTCCCGAATTGAATCACGGCTGATTTCAAGGTTGTACATGGCATTCTGTTTTTTGAAGTGAAGCAATTCCATGTAGAGCCGGTCATAATCAAGAAACTTGAGATTTTCAGGTTTCAGGTAAGTGGGTTCAAGTGTATTCCCCTCGTCCGAATGCAGATCGTGCCGCTTCGTCTTGCTGTCCAGTCGGCCATACCAATCAGCCGATACTTTAGTCCGAATATTTTCACAGCGATGAAGGCTCGCTTTTACTTCCTTTTTGAAATCCGCCATATCTTTTTGAGGCAGGATAATTTTCCGATCAGTCCGGGCCAGGTTTTTGATTGTTGGGAGAGAATTGGGTTCTATCTTCTTTTCAGATAGCACATCTTCTTCATCGATATACTCATTGAACGCTTGCATATAGTCGGCTCGTATCCCGAACACATTCAATGTCTCAAGTTCTTCGATAAACTCTGGATGTTCAACATCAGGTATATGGCTGCTTCGCTTCAGGCAGAAGTTCAAACCTTTCAGACGTACCCCGCGACCGAAAAGCTGTATGATCTGGGCCCCCTCTTTGCGGCCTATGTTAATCAAACCCATACAGCTCACCCGCCAGCAGCTCCAACCTTCCATAAATTTTTTTGCTCCAATCAGAAGCCGGATTTTACTGTTATGGGACTTGATATTGTCAAAAAGGGAAACAGAAAATTGCTGTTCAGAGCAAACAATAGTTTTCCCGTGCTGCTTCTGAAGCAAATCCCAGAGCTTTTTTGGCTCTCCCACATTGATGACCCCAAAATACTCACCCCCTTCGCCCACGCGTAGCCCTATTTCATTGTCGCTGTCCTTGAGATAAACAGCATGTAAAAGGCCGCGGCCGGTTGTATTGAAAACAACACGAAGAATATCCCGGAAAAGACGCGTGGCCGAATCAGGTTCGGTAGGTGAAAACAGCTTTCGGACATAGTTAAACGCATTACGGAAAACCAGTCCTTCACTGTCGTACAACTCGTCCCGCTGGCGAAGCAGCAGATCGAGGTAGTGAATGCTGGTCTGCTCATCGGTCACGAAGTCCGCAAAGAAGCGAAGAGCAGTGACCACATCGGTGTCTTGGGTTTGCCGGCGGTGTCCGGTTACAGAACCACCCACAAACACCATCAATGGGTCATCAACCAGATAGGGAACGTATTTGCGGTGGTTGTCCCGGTACAGACGGCATTGTTGGTAAAAACGAAGCAGGCAGGCTGTTAGATATAGTTTGTGAAGGTCATCCTGACTGGAGCTACCATTCTGGCTAAAGTTCAGAATATGAAAATCCTTTCCGTAACCATCAGCAAAGAAGGACTTGTAAGAGTAGTCAAAGAGGATGCTCTTGGCATAAAACTGTCCCATCTCTTTTTGTTTCGCACCTGAAAGAGCGTTAACGGACTGGCCGAAAGTAGCGGAATATTCAAAAGAAAAGCCTTCGGCGCAGAGCTGCTGGCGCTTGTTGAACCATTCGTCCCCGCCAGAACCACGGTGACCTTCGTCAACCATGACTACATTATTACGTGAGAATTCTTCTACGGCTACAGTAGTAACGCCGGTTTTTTCTTTTAGTTTTGTAATTTCAATAATCTCAACAAGAAAAAGATTATGCCGGTTCTGGTCCGGCTTATAGCGCATAGCAGGGATGCCAGATAGCCTGAACTCCTCGATGTGCTGACTGGTAAGTCCTTCATTAGGCGTGATGAGTATATACTTGTTGAAGAAGCGAGCCAATTTGCGTTTTTCGAGGTAATGTTTCAATTGAAGGATATTACAGTGCATGATCAGAGTCTTACCGCCGCCGGTGGCAATCCAGAAGGCAAGTTTTGTTAAATCCTGTTCAGTGTATGGTTGAATCCGGTCTGACGTAGCCCCGCGTCCAGTGAAACGATGGTTGAAGGTTTTGCGGAACGTATTAAGTTCATCCAGGAGCGTTGTTGTCTGCTGTTGTTTGTCACGGGTCCAACGGTCCAGGTAGTATTCTGTGAAGAGTAGGGCCAGATACTGAAAGTAAAGCGGAAAAATATCGCGATGCTCTTTGAGCCTTCGATTTTTTGTGATGGCTTGCCAATGTTCAAAAATGTTGCGGTCGTACTCCATCAGGAGGTCGTTGGTGATCGCGCGCTTTTCAGGGAGGGACAGTTCCAGCTGTCTGCGGAAGTAAAAGACATTCTGCTCGTCCCAGCCGGCTTTTTCATTCCGGAGAATCTGGCTTAGGTGCTTCATACCATTTTCGGTGTCATTGTAGCCCAGTTGTTTGAAAAGCCATTCGTTCAGCACCAGGCGTTTATCGAGCTTCACAGCCATCGTGCTTTCTCCTTACAGGCTTTCCACATCAAACATCAGGTTAAGAAATACTTCTTCGGTGAGCATGATCTTATTGTGTGGATCATTCAGTGTGGTGTCGCCGTTGATATAGATCGCTTTATATTCAGTATCCGCCGGGTTAATGCGAAGAGTTCCAGTAACGAATTCCTCCAGGGCGACGTTGTCCTTCTCCTTCGCATTCCGCCAAATGACCAGCACGGTTTCTCCCGCCGGGTTTTCACCCTCGATGGTCAGGAAGCCGTCCTTTATACGCATTTTCCGTACCCGTAACCCCAGCAGGTAGTTGAAAGTGTCGGGCAAATCTATTCTCTTCGGTTCCGCCTTTCCTGTTTCACGATTGTAGATTTTTAGCGTGTAATTGAATGGATCTTCAAAATGGTCAAGGTTGAGGAGAGAGCCGCGGGTCTCCACATCCAGCATATAATGAAGCAAGTACTCTTCCTGTACTTCTTCCATGAGGCCCAGTAGGTCTACTTGTCGGTCTTCAAGCTCTAGATTGTTTAGAGTGTCTTCGTAACTCTCCAGGCGGATATATTTGAAGCAGTGGCTTACGCCTGTCTCTGGCGCGGTTGGTTTGCCATCCAACCAATCCTTTGAGTAAATGACTTTTTGAATACGCGGCTTGAGCACCGTGTCAAAATAGTCACCCATCTCCACAAGGATGTACTTCCGTTTCCCGCCATCCTCGCGGTTGAGGTCGATAACCGCATGGCCGGTTGTGCCGGAACCGGCAAAGTAGTCGAGAATAAAGTCAGTTGAACGGTAAGTAGTTGGCAAACCAATAAGATATTGGACCATTTTTACTGGCTTAGGTCTGCCGAACATCTCCTCACCAAACATTGATGTAAGATTAGCGGTGGCATTGGAGACAGTGCCGAATTTAGGAAGTAGTGTACTTGGAGTTATGCGAGTTCTTTTTTTGGTAATTTTAAGTTTGCCAGTTCTAGTGAAGAAAAAACCCGTAACTTCCTGGCCTTTAGTATCGTAAACTGGTCTGTTTCCATAGAAAAACTGCTCCATTTGTTTCTTCTGAGTCCAACCAGCCTTTAAAGTTACAGGACACTTTAATTTTCCAGCTTCACATACCATCCTCCCCCTCACCAAAGTAACTTTTTCCGTACCACCCCAAGTCCCTGAAAGCTCGACTCCATCATCTGCTAACCACGGCACACCTGCTGGAAAATCAAATTCACTCTCAGGATTTGCTCTTGATATTTTTTTCATAGCGCCGGCTTCAATTTCTCCGTCGCCTCCTTCAAAATTATCTAACTCGTTGCTGGGAATAAGAGAATAGACTTGAACATATTCATGATAAGGTGAGAACAAACCGTTCTGTTGGCTATGTTGAGTGTTCCAGATCAACTCGGCAGCAAACGAGTTCGTATCAAATACAGTACTAGCAACATGCCTTAATGTTGCGACCTCATGCTCATCGATACTGATAAATAAAAGTCCGATTGAGTGTTGTAACCTGGAGGATAATGAAAGACGATCACTGAGCAATGTTGCCCATGATGAGTGTTTATAGCCATCCTTGTAAAGGAAGTCGTCTTTTTCTGTATTATATGGTGGATCAATATAAATACACTTCACCTGTTCCCGGTATCGTACCTGCAACAGATTTAAGGCCTGAAAGTTTTCCGAGTGGATCAGCAGACCGTCGGTTTGTTCGTCTATATCATCAATAGAGGCAAGTAGTTTGTATTTGAATTCTTCCGGGTAGAAGGCTGTATCGAGCATCATATATTGCTTTTCTTTAAGCAACTCCGGAGATGGCGTTTCAGCTTCTCCGATAAAGCCAAGTTTACGCCATTCTTCCCACTGCCGCTCGTTTTCCACAATCACGGGATAAAGTTCCTCTGGCACTCTATCCAGGGTTATGCAGTAGTTTGTTTCCACAATAAATTTCTTTTTCAGCCACAGTTTTTTCTGGAAATCCTCGAACTGGGCCAAAAAATCGATCAAATCTTTTGCCACGGCACGGATTGCCTTGATCTTACGGATTTCACCTTCCAGATAGTTTGCTGGGCGGTCGTCCACGTCATCCAGATACATCACTTCGTTTTTAATGTAGAAATCCAGCTCCTGCCTTAAAAATCCGCCAAGATCCTTGTGGATAAAATAGTCCCCTGTGCTTTTCTTTGTGAAATTCTGCAAATGTTTTTGAAGAATAGTCCTGGTATCCTTGCCGGTGTATGTTTGATCATCGGCCCATAGACTTTTCTTCCACCTCGCAGGGATTTTAGCCTCGATATCAGCTTCGAGTCTCTCAATTACCTGTTTGGCTGTTGGTTTATGGTCAAAAATTTTTAAATGAAACGGAATGACCAGCGTGTCAGCAGTGGTTTCAATGTCTGCTTCTTCATCAATGACGAAGGCCCTTACAGCCTTGTTATTGTTTTGAACCGCATCCATGCGCGTTAGTTTAAATTTTACTCGGAGCTTGTGGCCTTTTTCCTCTATGGTGAAGGTGTAGTCTTTCAGGTTTTCCGAGGATTTGATGTAATATTGATCTTTGTTGGCCCAATGGAGTATGATTTCCTCCCCGTTGTAGGGAATGGCGTATTTTTGCTTGTTGCTGTAGCGCCGAAGCGACATGAAATCGCCGTTTTCATAATAGCGGCTAAAGAATTCATAGAGATGAGAATAGACTTCGGCTTCCAGACGTTTGGCATCAACAGACTGTTGAGCTGGCTCAAACGTTTCCATGTATTGCTTCCCAGGCGGGGTAGGTTGCTGCTTTTTCGCAAGTGCTCTGTCAGGTTCAAAAGCATCAACGCCGAACGAAGATCCACACTGTTGGCGCACCTCATTGAGTTTGTCTGGAGCGTTGTTTTGAGCCAGATCGCTTAAAACTTGTCTAACTTTTTCCGGCAACCGTTTATGCAAGTATTCCTGAATTTGCTTATGTTTCTTCTTGATAATCCGGTGAATGCCAAAATCAAGGTCTGCCTTGTCGAGCTCAAAAAGTTCCTCCAGCTTAGCGACAAGTTCATCAAATTTATTCATATTTCAGTTCTTTCAGCAGATTATAATTCATTCTTCAAACGATCCGCCATCGAATCAACCTGTTTTGAGACGACATTTCAGAATTGCCTCAAATCTGAGCCGATGACTTAATGGTTTTTATGGTTCTATCTCAGAACATTCAAGTTGCGTTTGCCCTGCAGGTTGTGGCTTCCGGCATGGAAGTTCGGTCCATAATGGGGTAAGTGTCATGTTTCTCCTGATTACGAACCAGTTTTGTAATGCTTTTCCTGGACTGGAGTTTTTTTACTAGCCTGTTAGATGTTTTTATTACAGCTTTAGCAGAATAGCATTTTCACGATTTTGACCTGTCACCTGCTTTCTGCTAGTCAACCTCAATTCATCAGTGTGTACTTGAATCTGGTTTCCTTGGGGGACATATTATGGAACAAGAAAAGTTAAATGCCAAGATTTTATTAGAAGCATTACCTTATATCCGCGAGTTCTATGGGCAGACTATAGTCATCAAGTATGGTGGTCATGCCATGATTGATGACTCTTTAAAAAAGAGCTTTGCTTTAAATGTGATCCTGCTAAAATATATCGGTTTGAATCCTGTGGTGGTTCATGGTGGAGGTCCGCAGATTGGAAAGATGCTCGATCAATTGGGCATTGCCTCTCAATTTCGTGAAGGTCTGCGGGTCACTGATGCGGCGACCATGGATGTTGTGGAGATGGTCCTGGTGGGCAAGGTAAATAAGGAGATTGTAAATTTGCTCAACCTCCATGGAGGAAGAGCAGTTGGATTTTCGGGCAAAGATGGTCGCATGATCAGAGCCAGGAAGTTAGAGATGGTCATCAATAAAAAAGATGCGCCCCCGGAGATTATTGACCTTGGCAAGGTAGGTGAAGTGGTTGATGTGGACATAACCCTGATCAAATCTATACAAAAGGAAGGATTTATTCCCATTATTGCACCTGTGGGTGTTGATGAACAGGGTGAAACCTATAATATTAACGCTGATTTTGTGGCCTGTGCTGTAGCCTCAAGCCTAAAGGCTAAAAAATTGATTTTACTTACTGATGTTCAAGGCGTCCTCAATGAAGATGGTCAAATTATTTCTTCCCTGAACAAGAGAGAGGCTGTGGAACTTATTGAAAGCGGTGTAGCCAGAGGCGGAATGATTCCTAAGCTCAAGTGCTGTCTTGAGGCTGTTGAATCCGGCGTTGAAAAGGCACATATCCTTGATGGTCGTGTTGAGAATTCAATAATTCTGGAACTATTTACCCGGGCTGGAATCGGCACAGAAATATATGGATAGAGTCAAGAGTCGAGAGCCAGGAGTCAAGGGTAAAGGGTCAGAAACGACTCGCGACTCTCAGAGTCTAGAATCTAAAGATTCGAATATTTACAAAGAGTTAGCCTTAATTGTTCCGGATAATGCCCATGGCCAAAGGCTGGATGTATTTTTGTTTTCCTTAGGCCTCGAAGAAGGTGTGGCCAGGGCCAAAGTACAGAAGTGGATCAAGCATGGACTGGTCACTATTAATGGAAGGTCTATTACTAAGCCTAGTTTTAAAATCAGCCATGGCCAGAAAATTAGGGTTTTACTGCCTTCCGCCGGGGGCGCGAATAAAACACTCGCAATCTCTGGGCAACTGGATATTGTTTATGAAGACCAGCATATTCTGGTCGTAAACAAACCCGCCGGTCTTACTGTCCATCCTGCACCAGGGGAGGAAGGCCCGACCTTGGTCAATTTTTTGGTTTATAATTATCCCCAGTTAGCTCAAAAAGCTTCTGATCGTCCGGGCATTGTTCATCGTTTGGATAAAGATACTTCCGGCCTTATGCTTATTGCCTTGACTGATCAGGCCAGATTGAAGCTGGTTCAAGATTTTAGCGCCCGTCATGTGCTTAAGGAGTACCTTGCTTTGGTTTTTGGGGTACCAGAGAATGAGAAGGGTGAGATAGACTTGCCTATCGGACGACATCCTAGACATAAAACCAAAATGGCTGTAGTAAAAAAAGGTGGGCGCAGGGCCATATCCAGATATGAGGTGATCTTAAAAGATAAACAAGAAGCCTGGAGTCTTTTGCGGGTAAAAATTTTTACCGGCCGGACCCACCAGATTAGAGTGCATCTATCGCACTTAGGTCATCCTATAATAGGCGATAATGTTTATGGGGGGACAAATTTCAGCTTGTTGGGTGAAAGAGGAAAGAGTGCGCCAAGTTTGTTCAAAAGGCAGCTTCTTCATGCCTGGTGTTTAGGCTTCAGCCACCCGGAATCCGGAGAAGAAATGGAATTTACTTGTCCTCCGCCCAAGGATTTCTGGCGTGCTCCTTTGCTTTTAAAGCGGGAGACACAGCGAATAGTGTTTACTGGAAATCCTGGCAGTGGCAAATCAGAAGTGCTTAAATGTTTTAGAAAACTCGGTGTCCCTGTCTTTAGTGCTGATGAAGAGGTGGCCAAGCTGTATCAGCCTGGAGGAGATGGTTGGTTTGTTCTCCGACAGAGGTTTGGACAGAGATTTATTGCATCTGAGACAGGAGAAGTGGATAAAAAAAAATTATTCGCGGAAATGGTGGCGAGTGATACCTTTCGCAGAGAGGTTAATGCCCTTATCCATCCATTGGTTGAATTCAGGTTGCGCAACTTTTGGGAGAAGCATAAAAGGCAAAGAGTGTGTGTGGCTGAAATCCCCCTGATATTAGAAGCTGGCTGGGAGACTGATGGTTTGATTTTAGCAGGTGTATTTTGTCCTGACGAGCAGCGTAAGCAAAGGCTGATTGCCAGAGGATGGGCAGAGCAGCAGATGGCACAGATTGAATCATGGCACTGGCCACAAGCTGATAAACTCCGTAAGTGTCATTTGATTATAGATAACAGTAAAGATTTACAGTCCCTAGAGCAGAAAGTTTTGGCGCTTAGCAATATTTTAAAGACGTTGCGTCAAAAAAGAGTCCGCCAGCTTAAAAAAAGACTGGACGTTTTTTATCGGTCAGCCTCCTCTCTGGAGAACTAAATTGATTCCCTTAAAAGACAGTATCCCCAATGTGCACCGGCCAGTCATGGTCTGGACCATCATTGCTGTAAACACTATTGCTTTTTTGTTTGTCCTGGAATTAAACCATTTACAACTGGTGAAATTTTTTCATCTTTTTGGAGTTGTTCCTGCGAGATTTACCCATCCTGAATGGGCCAGGTGGATGGGCTATCCGGATGGCGGTTATTTATCTTTGATAACGCACATGTTTTTGCACAGTGGTTGGCTCCATTTTTTGGGTAATATGTGGACATTGTGGATTTTTGCAGACAATATTGAGGATGTAATGGGGCCTTTCAGGTTCCTTGTCTTTTATCTTTTATGTGGTCTTTGTTCCTTATTGATTCATTTTTTATTTAATATGGACTCTGCCGTGCCAGTTGTCGGGGCTTCGGGAGCCATTGCCGGGGTGATGGGTGCCTATTTTTTACTTTATCCCCACGCAAAGGTAGTGACCTTTATTCCAATATTTTTTGTGCCTTATATTTTTGAACTGCCTGCTCTTATTTTTTTGGGTTTCTGGTTTCTTATTCAGATTATATCGGCTATTTCTTCGAATGTTTTTTCTTCTGCTGGTGGGGGAGTGGCCTGGTGGGGTCATGCAGGCGGTTTTTTAGCTGGCATGCTCTTGCTCTCCCTTTTTAAAAATGAGAAAAGATGCTATTATTGTTATAAACAAAAAGAAAGTGATCATAATTTTCATCTAAAATAGACCAAAAGGTAGAGAATGTTTTTTTTGCCTTTGGTGAAATAATCAGTTAAAATTTTTTTATAAAAAATTAAGAGGGATGGCTATGCTAAAAATTGAAGACCTGCATGTTAATGTAGGAGGAAAAGAGGTCTTGAAGGGGATAGATCTCCACATCGAAGATGGGGAGACCTTTATTTTGTTTGGCCCCAATGGTTCTGGTAAAACCACTTTGCTTATGACTATTATGGGCTTTGCCGGGTATGAGGTGACGCAAGGCAGAATTTTATTCAAGGGCAAGGATATAACCAATTTGCCCACTTATGAAAGGGCCAGAATGGGGATTGGCATGTCCTTTCAGCGCCCACCGACCATCCATGGCTTAAAGACCAGAGATTTGGTTCGGTTGTGTGCCCGGGACAGGGAAATAGATGTGGAAAAGTTGGCCAGGAAAGTCAATTTTGAAAATTTTTTAGACAGAGATATAAATGATGGTTTCTCCGGAGGAGAAATAAAGCGTTCGGAGTTGCTGCAACTCATGGCCCAGGAACCTGATTTAGTTCTTTTTGATGAGCCAGAGTCAGGGGTGGATTTGGAAAATATGGCCTTGATAGGCAAGATAGCCAAGGCTCTTTTGGATGGTTCCCTGGAGCCCAGCCCTGTGGTTTGTATGAAAGACCTGAAAGAGCAGAGAAAGACTTCCGGGCTGATTATTACTCATACCGGATATATTTTAGATTATGTTAATGCTGACAGAGGGAAGGTCATGTTCCAGGGTCGACTTTGTTGCGAAGGCCGGCCTAGAGATATTTTGGATCATATCAGTAAATATGGTTACAAGGAGTGCGTCAGATGTCTGAGTTAAAAAATGATAAAACTCCCCAGGTGGATTTGAGCGTATATAATTTTGATCAGGCTGAAAGTCCGATGCTTCCCGATTTACGTCAGCTTGGGTCTGAGGATCGGGCTGAACTGCTCATGGCTGGAGTGGATGTAGAAGAAGAACAAAGGAGCGGGACTTATCTTCAGATTGATCATAGTAGTGTGCATTGCAGCTCTCGCCGCCAGGGCGTGGAAGTTTTGAGTATTCAGAAGGCCCTGGAGAAATACGATGGTCTGCCAGAATATTATTGGCAGGCAGTGGATAAAGATAAGGATGAGTTTACAAGGGCTGCAGCAGAAAAGCTTCATGGCGGGTATTTTATTCGCACTGAAAAAGGGGCGAAAATAGAGGAGCCAGTGCAGTCCTGCCTGTTTATCAAGGGGCAAGACGTAGCTCAAAGTGTGCATAATATTATCATAGTGGAAGAAGATTCAGAAGTACACATTATCACTGGCTGCGCTACATCACATAAAGTTCGTTCTGCCCTGCATTTGGGTATTTCTGAGTTTTTCATCAAAAAGGGCGGTAAATTGACCTTCACCATGATTCACAATTGGGGAGATGAGGTCACTGTCAGACCCAGAACCGTAGGTATTGTTGAAGAAGGTGGGGTGTTTGTAAGCAACTATATTTTGTTGAAGCCGGTCAAGTCTGTGCAGTCATTCCCGACCATTTTTCTTAATGGCAGGGGTGCAGTGGCTAGATTTAACTCTATTTTGGTCGCGCCTCAAGGATCACACATTAATTCAGGAAACAAGATTGTGCTCAATGCGCCTGAGACCAGAGGGGAGATTATATCCCGGGCCATCACAACCGGAGGGACAATTATTGCTCCGGGAGTAATTGAGGGCAATGCTGTGCCTGTGCGGGGCCATTTAGAATGTAAGGGTTTGATTTTAAACGATGGCGTAATTCACGCTATTCCGGAACTTAAGGGAACCAAGTCCGGAGTTGAGCTCTCTCATGAGGCGGCTGTGGGCAAGATTGCCCAGGAAGAGATAGAGTACTTGATGGCCAGGGGACTGGACGAGGATGAAGCTACTTCCACTATTGTCCGTGGATTTCTCAACGTGGATATTATGGGGCTGCCCAAAGAACTCAAGGAGAGTATAGATAAGACTATAGAAGAAAGTGAGAAAGATATGTTTTAGCTCTAAGGCTAGGGGGAAGGGGGTGCATCCGATGGCTGCACTTGGGTTGAGTAGGTGAGTGGTTGAGTAGGAAGGATGGTCAGTGGACGTAGGATTCCGTAGAAGAATTTTCCCCTGATTGCCGCCAGATTCTGGATTTTTTCAATCCTGGTTCCTTTCATGCTGGTGCAAATGCCTGGACCCATCTATAGCTTGCTTGCGGGCAGAGCATAATGGGACATTTTGGATAGATGAATATTCTTTTTATTGTCAATAATTATGGCAGATAGCGTCAGATATTTGGCTTTGTCGCCCCGATGCTCTGCTTACCCGCAAGCTTCGCCAAGATGGGTTATCCGGCCCTTTGCAATGCATTCAAGAAACCAAGATTTTCAATCTGGCAGTAAAAATGGAGTTTGGCCCACAGACTCTTAAAAGACTACAAAATAAATTATAGCATGCCAGGATATAAAGGACATCTGCTGGGAAGTTTAGCGCTTTCCGGTTCAGCAGTGGCCGCGGCTTTATGGTTCGGGCAGATTCATCTGGACCCGAAAAGTATTTTTTTTCTTTTGGCTATATCTTTGCTTGCGTCTTTATTTCCTGATGTAGATACTGATTCTAAAGGACAGAATTTATTTTATGCTCTTTTAGCTGCTTTGGATCTGGGGTTAATGATTAAGGGCTTATACAAATGGGCGGCTATTTTGGGTTTTTGCGCCATGCTGCCTGCCTTGGGGCATCACCGGGGATGGACTCATACTTGGTGGGCCATGTTCCTAGTCCCTTCAGCTATTCTGGTCCTGCCCATGATTTTTTATAATATTTCCATAGACAAGCTCCTGCCCTATTATCTGGCCGCAATCGTTGGCTATTTTTCACACCTCCTTTTGGATCGTAAATTCTAATCTGGTTTTTCCCATAGTAATAAAAAGTGCGCGCCCCATAAGATGAGGATCATGTTGGCGTTTAGCCAGAGCAAAAATAAAATAATGGAAGACAAAGTGCCGTAAACCAAGCTGTAATTGGGCTGAGTCCATAAGATGTGTGTAAAGAATTTGGTGATCAGTTGGCTCACTAGGGATAAAGCAAGGGAAAGGATAAAGCTTGGAACAGTGGCGAATCTTTTTTGTGGTAGGACTTGATATAAAGAAAAGATAAGCAAGGCTAAACCTAACCAGGTCCAGATGCCGGGAGTCATACCCGGGGGGATAAAACGCGCCGGGATATAACTCAAAAC
The DNA here is from genome assembly GCF_982781345.1 of Desulfovulcanus sp. Lineage (NCBI taxonomy): Bacteria > Pseudomonadati > Thermodesulfobacteriota > Desulfovibrionia > Desulfovibrionales > Desulfonauticaceae > Desulfovulcanus > Desulfovulcanus sp. The sequence continues at coordinate 2,839 of NZ_CEYAEZ010000030.1, read as the reverse complement.
ATGCATGATAAGTATAAGGATAATGAAGCTTATACCCATAAAAGGGCCTATGAGCCAGGGTAGAGGTAGGCGCCAATATTGTTTTTTGATGGGTCTATTATCGATGTAGTTAAAGCTTGTTTGCAGGGCATGAAAAAATAAACCTGCGGTCCAGAAAATAAAGATAAAACTGATCCAGCTAAGTCTTGGTGCCATGTCTAAAAATTTGTTTAGTTGCAAGGTAACGATTTCTTTTGCCCAGGGCAGGATGGCTAATTTATTTTGAATAAACTCTTGAACCTGTATGGTGTCGCCCCAGATTAGGCCGGCCAGGGATACCAGGAGAAAAATTAAAGGAATAAATGAGAGCAGGGCATAAAAGGTAAGACCAGCAGAGTGCAAAAAGCCCTGCTGGCGCGAAAAGTTTTTCGAGCCTAGAAAAATAGCTTGAGTTAACCTGGTCCACATGGTCAGGGCCTTATGATTATGTGTGGTAGATGGCAAATTTGGTTGCCCACGGTTTTTTGTTTGTCTATCCATCAGCCAAAAAGTCCAGTCCTCAGTTTTTATAAAATTCTTCTATTCCCGGTGATCTTCATGGTTTCTGCCTCTTAGCTTTTAAGGACAGTTGAGCACCATGAAACCATCCTCCTGTATTTCAGGCTAAAAAATAATAGTTTCGACTTTCAACACGTTATCTGATTTTACTAATACTTTTTTACCTTCTTTTGCTTGAAGAGTAAATCGGGTTGTTGAGTTGGAGGGTTTGTTTGTTGAATTTATAGAAGATAGGTGGCATTAAGCGAAAAGTTTCTGACTGAGTCAGAATACGTGTGTAAAAAGTCGCTTCCCATCCGGGTTAAATAAAAAATTATAACTTTTAACAAATTACATCAATCATGAAAGGAGAGAAAATGGCTGAGAACATTGATGATTTAACTATCAATTGGACTGATGAAGACGGGAATCTGGTGGTCAAGGAGTTGAAAAAAGAGGTTTTGACCCGCGGTGCGTGGACCACAATTATGTATGCGTATCAAGAGATGGACCGTAAAACAGGAGATTATGGGCCGGTTAAGTTCAGGGTTGTGCGTTATCAGAAACGGAATGGACGATTTATCCCCCAATCTAAGTTCAATATTTCGTCCATCAAGCAGGCTGGGGAAGTGGTCAGGATTTTAAACCAGTGGGTTGAAGAACTTGAGTAGATAAATAGATTGCAGGGGAGGCGAAAACCTCCCCTTTAGCCGGCTAGCTGCTTCTATATTTTGTCTTCTCAGGCTCCTGGAATTACATAAAAGTCAATACCTCAAATTTTTCCCAACATGACTTTATGCAAGGCGGCATAGACAAAATAGCATGCAAAAACCACTAGAAAGGCTGCGCATGTTCCGATTATCCCTCTATAGAGTCGATCGCTCAAAAAGCGTCTGCCCTTCCCGACAGCCGCAGAGACCACGGCATACCAGGCGAAATCGGCCAAAATATGTCCGGTGAAGAAAAAGAAGATACCCCATAGGCCAAATTGCCTCGAATGTAGAAGATAACCAAGCCCAATTGTTGCCCACCAAATTAGCCAGTATGGATTTGCTATGCTCAATAGTGCCCCGGTAATTATCAAATGACCGTGCTCTTCCGTCCCTGCATCCCAAGATAAACTCAAGGTTGGGAGTGTGCGAAACATTCCCAAGGCCATCCAAAGCAGAAACCCGGCACCTGCTATAGCAATTACGATAAAGACCTCATCTTGCATTAGAAACGGAGCCAATCCCAGTAATAGTGCGATCACCAACGCCAGTTCAAGAATGCTGTGACCAATCATAAGCAACGGCCCAGCGAGAAAGCCACGACGAGAGCTTTCACTAACGGAAGCTGTCAGCAATGGCCCTGGCATCATTGCGCCGGATAGGGCAATTACAAAGGAAGAAAAGAAGATAGTGAGCAGTGTCAACATGAGTGAAATTATCCTTGGTTAAAAGTCTAACGAGAAAGCTCGCATGCTGCCAACCGCAGGCCCAAAGGGCGCAGCTGGTTGGGCGGTCAGATGGAGCAACTTATGTACGCACCTCATGGGCATAAACTTATGGTTAAAGTCCTCTGTGCGTGAGTTCGTGCCTGTGGAAATATCTAGCATGACGCACTAACCAAGGGCAAGGGCGGTTTTCGTCCCTGCTACTGAAGAATCTGTATATCTTCATCTGAGGAAGAAAATATACAGTTTAATTTTGACTTTTTACCCGTTATATCGACTGATTATATGACTATATCAGTCGATATAACGGGTAAACATGAACAAAGAAAAAATAATAAAAATTTTAGACGAATCCTTTGGGGGGGCTGGATCTTATGCTATCCTTATAATGACTGTTTGACGGGTAGAACCACAACTCCGGCATGCACCATATTCAGGTCAATATAGACAAGACAACGAAGGAGATGGTGGTCGTTTTCTATGGCGGTAGCGTGATAACGATTTTCCCAGTAGGCGTCTTTCCGATTACCCCAAAAAAGCCATTATTGGGTAGTAAACAACCTTTTTAAAGGGGTAAAATTGTGTATTTTCAGTTGCCTATCTTGGCCTGACCCCGAAACAACCGAACCAGATTACTGGAGAAGCAAAAAAATAGAAGCTAATTTGTCTCATATGCGTTGGCCACACAGTTTATAGCTCCTTCATTTTTTTTATCATATGAGGAGATGGAATTAGTCCTAAGGGCGTATTAAATGCCCATGTTTTATTTTTAAATACAGCGAGAGCCCATTTTTTGACTTCTATTTGATATACGGAAGCATTATTTAATACTAGATTTGACTGCAAAAACGCAGTGTTGCAATAAAATGTAACACAAAAAAAATATTG